>NZ_JALBGZ010000074.1:0-14779 GCF_023006515.1 Bradyrhizobium sp. PRIMUS42 | reverse complement strand
AACACGCTGCTGGCCGCGATGGGACTGTCGGGCTACGGCACTAGGCCATTGCCGAAAGGCGAGGGCATGGGCGTTGCCTGCGTCTCGTCGCAGGAGCGTGCAACCGCGAGCTGGACGGCGTGCGTCGCCCATGTCGCGGTGGCGC
Organism: Bradyrhizobium sp. PRIMUS42; assembly: GCF_023006515.1. Lineage (NCBI taxonomy): Bacteria > Pseudomonadati > Pseudomonadota > Alphaproteobacteria > Hyphomicrobiales > Nitrobacteraceae > Bradyrhizobium > Bradyrhizobium sp. PRIMUS42. The sequence goes on along the minus strand of NZ_JALBGZ010000074.1, from coordinate 14,634 downwards.
CGTCAGGTGCGGTCACCGTGAAGAAGCTCACGGTCGCAACCGACGTCGGCACGCAGGTGCATCCCGACAACATCCGTGCCCAGGTCGAGGGCGCGGCGCTGTGGGGCCTGTCGCTGGCGATGTACGAGAAGGCGACGCTGAAGGACGGTGGCATCGAGCAGACCAATTTCGATAGCTACACGCCCTTGCGCATGAGCCAGATGCCCGAGGTCGCGATTGCCGTGATCGCCAATGGCGAGAAGGCCACCGGCGTCGGCGAGCCCGCCGTGACGGTCGTCGCCCCCGCCATCGGCAACGCCATCTTCAACGCGAGCGGCGCCCGCGTCCGGGCGCTGCCGATCACCGCGGAGGCGGTGAAGGCGAGCATGAAGGCGTAAGGCCGAACGTGGTTGTTGAATGAGACGGTCCGCCGGAGGGCAGCCTCCGGCGGATTTGCTTCGAGCCGGCTCTACGCTGTCATGCTCCGCGAAAGCGGGGCATCCAGTACGCCGCGGCTTCTCGGTTCCGCCGCGCCGTCTCGGAGTACTGGGCTGCCCGGTCGAGCCGGGCGACGACAGCGGAGAGCGGCACGAGCGCCCGAAATTCCCCTTGTCCATCAATGGCCCGTCTACTGTGCATGGGGTTGTTTTCCCGGTTTTGAAGCTCCCGTCCCCGGAACTCAAAATCCCTAAAGTTGAACGCAATCCCCCAAGGTTCCATTGAGCACGCCTCTTAAGGGCCAGAGAACCTGATCCGGCTTAGGCTATGGCCAAATCCAGACCCATGCTTTGGGGAAAGTCATGAACGCGCTAGCCAAAACCGCCGCCAAACGCCGGCTTCTGCTCGCCTCTGACCGGAGCGACGAGAGCACCGAGCTCGCCAGCATTTTGAAAGCGGTCGGTGAGGTCTCGACGGTGTCGACAGAGGCGATTCCCGCCCAGCCGGCGCGCGATCTCTCCGGCCTCGTGGTCGACATCAACCTGCGCTCGCCCGAGAGCGTGCAGCGGGTGCGCAACAAGCTGCGCGGCGATGCCTATCGGTCGATGCCGCGGCTGTTCGTGCTCGCCGATGCCCTGCATCACGGCACCATGCAGGCCTGGGCGCTCGGCGCCACCGACACCATCTCGCGGCCGCTCCAGGCCGATGCCATCCTTCAGCGCATCCGCGCTGCCTTCCCCGACACCGCCGCCTATGACGCGACCGACCGCGGCAAGACGCTCAACCGCGGGGTCGATGCGGCTCATACGGTGCTGAAGAAGATGTTCGAGAAGCTTCCGCTCGGCGTGCCCTTGACGTTCGACGATGTCATCGCCGCGGAAAGCAAGATCCTGAAGGCGATCAAGCACTCCTCGCTGCGTGAATGGCTCACCACGGTCGGCTGCCACCATGTCGGCAGCTATCGTCACTGCCTGTTCGTCACCGGCTTCGCTGTCGCCTTCGCGCAGCATCTCGGCATGCGCGAGGACGACCAGCGCCGCCTGACACGCGCCGCGCTGCTGCACGACGTCGGCAAGGCCTTCGTTCCCTCCGCGCTGCTCGACAAGCCGGGCAAGCTCACCGATGAGGAGATGGCGGAGGTCCGTCAGCATCCGCGCCGCGGCTATGACGCACTCGCAGCCCAAGGCGGCTTCCCGCCGGAGATGCTCGACGTCGTCTTGCATCACCACGAATTCCTCGACGGCAGCGGCTATCCCAACGGTCTGTCGTCGAATCAGATCAGCGACATCGTACGGGTGACGACGATCGTCGACATCTACGCCGCCCTGGTCGAGAAACGCGCCTACCGCATGCCCTTCACGCACTCGCGTGCGTTCGGGATGATGGAAGGCATGGGCGGCAAGCTGGATCAACAGCTGTTGCAGGCGTTCCGCCCGGTGGCGCTGGGGTCGTTCTGATTTTTGACGAACTGCCGTAGGGTGGGCAAAGGCGCGCCCTTCGCGCGCCGTGCCCACGATGCATCCGCATTTGCCGAACGATTGGTGGGCACGCTTCGCTTTGCCCACCCTACGGCACCTACCTCACCCCACCATCTTCCTCAACTCCGCCTTCGCGACCTTCTCCAGCGTCGAGCGCGGCATGTCGTCGACGAACCTGATCTCGCGCGGCACCTTGAAGTCGGCAAGGCTTTTGCGGCAGGCGGCCATCACGCGATCATGCAGGTCGGGCGCAGCGCCCGCGACGCCGCCCTGCGGAATGATGAAGACGACAGGCACTTCGTCCAGCATCGGATGCGACTTCGCCACTACGGCGTTCTCGCGCACGCCTGGTACGAGCGCGATCACCTGCTCGATCTCGGAAGCCGCGACGTTCTCGCCGCCGACCTTCAGCATGTCCTTGGCACGGTCGCCGAACTTGATGTAGCCGTTCGCGAGACGCTCGACGCGGTCGCCGGTGAGGAAGAAGCCGTGCTCGTCAAAACTCTCGCGCGTCGCTTTCTCGTTGTGCAGATATTCGGCGAACAGCGACAGACCAGGGATGCCCTTGATCGCGAGGCTGCCGGTGCCGCCGACCTCGGTCGGCCGTCCGTCATCGTCGGTGATGCGGATCTGATATTCCGGCGCGGCGCGGCCGATCGACATCGGGATGTTGGGTTGGTCCACCTCGCCGACGATGCCGTGGGTGATGGTCTCGGTCATGCCCCACCAGCCGATCATCTTGACACCGAACGCGGCAAAGGCCGGCGGCTCGTTGATCGCAGTGCCCCACAGGCGGAATTTGTGGTCTTTCGGGACCTCCTGCTCGAGCAGCGCCTTCATGCAGAATGGTATAGTCGAGGTCCATGTCGCGCCGTGCTGGCGCGCGACGCCCCAGAACCGGCTCGCGGAGAAGCGCGGCTGGATCACGCAGGAGCCACCGACCCACAGCGTCGCCAGCATGGAATAGGCGAGAGCGTTGGTATGGAACAGCGGCAGATAGGCCTGGTGCACGTCGCCGGCATGAAGGTCCTCATGCGCGGCATTGATCTTGGCACCCCATAGCGCGTTGGCATGGGTCCACAGCACCGCCTTCGGACGCGACGTCGTGCCGGAGGTGTATTGCACGCTGCACGGCGCGAGCGGATCGGTCGCGCGTTTCGGACGATCGGCGCTGTCGGCGAACAGGGATTCAAAGCTGTCGCCGCGTGAAACCGCCTGCGCGGGCACGACGCCCGCGTCATGCGAGGTCACTGCCATCCAGCGGATGTTGCGGCAGCTCTGCGCGACGATCTCCGCATAGGCCGGCTGCGTGATCGCGGCGACTGCGCCGCAATGATCCGCGAAATACGCGATCTCGGCCGGCGCCGAGCGCGTGTTGGTGGTGACGGCGATGGCCCCTAACTCGACGCAGGCAAACCAGGCCAGCATCGCCTCGATGCAATTGTCCAGATGAATGAGCACATATTCGCCGGGCTTGATGCCGCGGCGCGCCAGCCCCGCCGCGAGCGCGCCGACCCGCTCGTGAAATTCGCCATAGCTCCAGCGCCGCGCCGGCGCATCGAACGGCGCCCAGATCAGGAACGGATGTGAGCTGCGCACCTCGGCCCGCATCCTCAAGAGCCAGGGCACGTCAAGCCCATCGAATGGGCCGACGATTCCGGCTGCGGTCTGTTGAACAGGCATGTGTCCTCCCCGTGCAGCCCGCATCTTGATGGCGGCTGTCTCTGGATTATTGCGTCTTCCTGCCATTGGACGGGGCGGGGAGCAAATCCGGAGTTGCCTGCGGGCGAGGCGCGCTCTCTCCCGTCATTGCGAGGAGCCCTTGCGACGAAGCCATCCAGGCTCCCCCCGCGGAGCCAGTCTGGATTGCTTCGCTTCGCTCGCAGTGACGGCGGTTGGGGTTGGCAGCGAGGCCCTATTGGCCTCAATCCGCGTACGACGAAATCTCGATCAGGCTGCCATCCGGATCCCGGCAATAGACCGAGCGGAGCGTGCCGCGGGCTCCCTGCTTGGGAACCGGGCCTTCCTCGATCGCGACGCCGTGTGCCTGCAAATGCGCCACCACCTCGTCGGGCGCAGCAGAGGTGAGGAAGCAGAGGTCCTCGCTGCCGGCGGTCTGGTGGTCCGCGGTGAACCACTCCACCTTGTCGGCATCGCGCGGCCGGACGTTGATCTTCTGGTTACCAAAGACGAGTGACGTCCGCGGCGCTTTGCCGCCGCCGGGATCGAACACCTTGACTTCCATGCCGAGAATCCTGCGGTACCAGTCCGCAGTGGCCGCGACGTCGGCGACGTTGATCACGAGATGATCGAGGGCCTCGACCTTGACCGGCATGCCTTATCCTTTCGTCGCGATGCGCCCCGCGCACTTTCCGCCTGCAGCAAGCTTTGTTACAACCCTACCGACGCCGGCTTCAAGATATCTGGCTTCAAGAACAACACGTTGGGAGAACCCTTGAGATGATCACTCGCCGTACCGCGCTGGGCCTGCTCGCCGCCAGTCCGCTTGCAGCCACCCCGCTGTCGAAGGCCCTTGCCGCCGATTATCCGGCCCGCCCGGTGAAATGGGTGGTCGGCTATCCGCCGGGCGGGGCCACCGACATTCTGGCGCGGCTGATCGGCCAGCGGCTGTCGGAAAAGCTCGGCCAGCAATTCGTGATCGAGAACAAGCCGGGCGCCGGGAACAACATCGCCACCGAATCGGTCATCAACGCCGAGCCGGACGGCTACACGCTGCAACTGGTCAACCCGGCCAACTACATCAACGCCTCGCTCTACAAGAACCTCAAGTTCAACTTCGTGCAGGATATGGCGCCGGTCGCCTCGTTCCAGCGCGTGCCGAACGTGATGACCGTCAACAAGGACGTGCCGGCGAAGAACGTCGCCGAGTTCATCGAGTACGTGAAGGCAAATCCCGGCAAGGTGAACATGGCCTCGTCCGGCAACGGCACCTCGGTGCATCTGTCCGGCGAGATGTTCATGGCCATGACCGGCTGCAAGATGCAGCACGTGCCTTATCGGGGCGCGGCGCCCGCGATCACCGACATGCTCGGCGGCCAGGTGCAGGTGATCTTCGACAACATGCCTTCGATCATCCAGCACATCCGCTCCGGCTCGCTTCGCGCCATCGGCGTCACCACCACGGAACGCTCGCCGCAGCTGCCTGATATCCAGCCGATCGCCGACACCGTCAAGGGCTATGAGGCCAGCGCACTGTTCGGCATGGGCGCGCCCAAGAACACGCCGAAGGAAATCATCGCCAAGCTCAACGCCGAGGTCAACGCGGTCATCAAGGAGCCCGACATGGCCAAGCGTCTGGTCGAGCTCGGCGGCGAGCCGCGCGCGCAGACGCCCGAGGCGTTCGGCGAGGAGATCAAGGCCGAGACCGAGAAGTGGAGGAAGGTCGTCGAGTTCGCCGACCTGAAGGTCGAGTAGCGATCTTGTGATAACCGGGAATGGAGCCCTGCCGTCCGGCGGGGCTTTTTTCTTGCGTTCCTTGTTTCGTTGATCTGGCGTAAAATGACGCCGCGACACCATGATGAGACATGGTGCCGTATCTGGGGCCTGCCTGAGAGGAGTTGGATCATGCGCAAGACGCAATTGGTGCTGCTGACGCTCGGCGTTGCGGTCCTGGGCGGCATCGCCGCCGTCACGCCCGCAGCCGCGCGGGACTATCCATGGTGCGCCCAGGGCGGCGACTATGATTATCCAGGCGAATGCGCCTACAACACCTATGAACAATGCCAGGCCAGCGTGTCCGGCCGGCTGCTGTACTGCGGTCGCAATCCTCGCTTCGCCTACGGCCAGGTGCCGCCGCAACCACGGCCGCAGCGGCGCGTAAGACCGGTCGCGCCGTATTAAGAGCCGCCTGCGCAGCAGTCATCGCCCGGCTTGCCCGGGCGATCCAGTAACCCGAGGCGGTCGTCGCTGAATCGAGAGGCCGCCGCGTACGGGATTATCCGCGTTCGCGGGAAACACAGCGGAGATTGAAGCGCAGCTATCGCTTCGCCTCCGCCTGCTCCGTCGCATTGCACGAGATCAGCATCGTGTAGGCGCGCGCGTTGCCGGCGATCTCGGTGGTCTTGAGTTCGCCCTTCGGCTCGGCGGTCTGGTAGGGCACCACGGAATTGTCGAGGAAGTCGCGCAGCACCCCGGTCTTGATGGCGAAGTTGATGTTCTCGGGGATGTTGCCGGTCGCAGCGGCGATACGCAATGCTGGGATCTTTCCGGTGACCACGCCCACGACCTGGCCGGTGGCATCGAACAGCGGGCCGCCGCTATTGCCGGGCTGCACCGGCGCGCTGATTTGGAGGAAACGCGAATCGTTGCGCATGCCGCTGAGCGAGCTGACGATGCCGGTGGTCACAGTGAAGTCGGAGCTCAGCAAGCCGTGGAAGGGAAAGCCGATGGCGATGACCGAATCGCCGGAGCGAATCGACCGGTCGCGAATCCGCGCAAAGTCCTTGAACGTCGTCGTCGACGGTGCCTGCAGGAGGGCGAGATCGTTGTTCGCATCGCTCGATACGACGCGCAGCACCATCGAGGCCTCGCCGGTGAGATTGCCCTTGATGTCGCCGACGCAGCCGTCGATCACATGATTGTTGGTGACGATGTGGCCGTTCGCGCTAACCACGAAGCCGGTGCCGCTCTTGGCCCTGGCAGCTTTGCTGCCGGCCGGCGGTGACGCCTGCTTCTCCGCCATGGCGGCCGGCTTGGCCGCACCCTTGGTAAAGTCGCCGGCCTTGTCGAGCCCGTCGGCTTTCACCTTGGTCACGCAATTGGCCAACGCCGCGATCACGGGGCCGGTCGAGGTCAGGTCGAAATTCAGCGCGGTGCGGCCGCTGGTCGCGACCATCAGACTTGCCTTCTGAAACGTTCGCACGACATTGGCCGGCATGACGGCTGTGAGCATGTTCGGCTGATTGGCCGTGGCAAACAGCCTCGCCTGTTCCTGTCCGTCGAAGATGACGTCGATCGCGGCGTTCTCGCCCTGCTTGAAACGGTAGCTTGGACTCGCAAAGGCCAGCGACCAGGTTCCGACGGCGCTGTAGCCGACGACTAGGATGACGCCGTTCGCATAGGGCGTCGTTGCGGCGCAATGGGAGAAGGCGCCCGTCTCGTCGTTGCTGAAGGCGCCGCCGATCCAGTTGCCGACATTGACGCTGCCGAATGGTCCTTTCGCATGCGCGATGCCGGCGATGCTCACCTGCAACAAAGATGCAACGATTAATGACTTAAGCCACATACTCAGCCCCCGGACGCCTTGGACGCATCATATCTGCGGGAGCAGGCGCGGCGCAACCGGCAGTTGTTCGTTCGCGACGCCGTCAAGGCTTGTGTTTACTTTGCGATGCTATATACTTTGCAATACAAAGTATCGGCTCAACCATCCCGTCAAGCAGGGGTGAAGCGAGGTTCTGGCGTTGCCAATACGCGATCTCGACAAGGCACTGGCCGACATCGTGACGATCCGCAGCCAGATCGCGGCCGGCACGGCGTTCCGCGGTTACGGCCCTGCGACGCTGGTCGCGACCGGTGCCGTCGCGCTGTTCACCGCGATCCTGCAATTCTGGCTGCTCGGCGATCCCACCAGCGAGCCGCTCGGCTTCTTCTTCGGCTGGTTCATCGCCGCCGCGCTCTCCGGCCTGATCATCGGGATCGAGATGCGCGCGCGATCGCGCCGTCATCATTCGGGTCTGGCCGATGCCATGATCCACCAGGCTGTCGAGCAGTTCCTGCCCGCAGGCGTTGCCGGTGTGTTGCTCGCGGTGGTGATGTGGAAATTCGCAGGCGAGACGCTGTGGCTGCTCCCGGGCCTGTGGCAGATCCTGGTGTCGCTCGGCATTTTCGCCTCCGTCCGCTCGTTGCCGCGCACCGTCGCGTTCGCCGGCGCCTGGTATTTCGTGTCCGGCTTCGCGGTGGTGGTGCTTGCGAGCCAGACCCACACGCTGTCGCCATGGACCATGGGCCTGCCCTTCGTGATCGGGCAGTCGATGATGGCGGGCATTCTGCATGTCGCATCCGGAGACCACGATGTCGAAGACTGACAGCGCACCCTTCTCTTACGAAGGATTGGACCGCGTGATTCACGAGAAGGCGAGGCTCGGGCTTCTGACCTCGCTGATGGCGCATCCCAAGGGGCTGGCATTCGCCGACCTCAAGCAGCTGTGCGGCCTCACCGACGGCAATCTCAGCCGGCACCTTGCCGTGCTCCAGGAGGCCGGCCTCGTCGAGGTGACCAAGGGCTACGAGGGCAACCGCCCGCACACCACTTGCCGCCTCACCAAGACCGGCCGCCGCCGTTTCCTCGACTATCTCGCCGTGCTCGAGCGTCTGGTGCGCGACGCTGCGAAGGCCGCCGGCCGCGAGGCGCCGCCGCTCGGCCGCCTCGGTATCGCCTCGACCTGATCCTCCCCCTTTTTGACCGGAGACTTTGCAATGCAAAGTGATCTTACGTCCTGCAACGAGAAGCTTCATGTCGGCATCATCATGGACGGCAACGGACGATGGGCGACGCGGCGCGGCCTGTCTCGCTTGCGCGGCCACGAGGCGGGCATCGAGACGATCCGCCGTATCGTCGAGGCTGCGCCCAAGCAGGGCATCGGTACGCTGACGCTCTACGCGTTCTCCACCGACAATTGGCGGAGGCCGAAAGCGGAGGTCGCTGCATTGATGACCTTGCTGCGTTTCTATCTCGCCAATGAGGTGCAGAGCCTGGTCAAGAACGGTGTGCGTCTCACCGTGATCGGCCGTCGCGATCGCCTGCCCGAAGGCATCGCCACCGCGATTACGCGCGCCGAGGGAGCCACCGCCCAAGGCAGCACGCTGCACCTGCGCATCGCGGTCGATTATTCCGCGCGCGATGCCATTCTCAATGCCGCGGCGAAGGCGGCCGCGTTGACCAGCATCACCCGGGAAGCCTTCTCGCAGCTCGTCACCGGCGAAGCCGGCCTGCGCGACGTCGACCTCATCATTCGCACCTCCGGTGAGAAGCGGCTGTCGGACTTCCTGCTCTGGGAAGGCGCCTATGCCGAGCTGCACTTCACCGAGCGGATGTGGCCCGAGTTCGACGCGAGCGATCTTGCCGCTGCCCTGGCTTCTTTCCATGGCCGCGAGCGTCGCTTCGGCGGCCTTCAGGCGATCATGCCCGAGGAGGTGCCGTCGCTATCCCGTGTGTGACGCGCGGCACATGAAAACGAGCTGTTCGTTTTCAGACGCATGATTGACGGCAATGTCCAAGCGGCCAGTGCGCGGCTTCGGCTAGGTGTGCAAGTCCCAGCACCTGCCGAAAGCATCATGCATGTCACAGCTGTTTCCGGGCGTCGTCGAGCCGATCGAACTTGCCGAAGCGAAGGGCATGGTCTGCATCAGAACCGCCGGCGCATCGGATGTCGAGAACCTGTCGGTCTATTTCACCGGCCTTTCCACGACGTCCCGCAACAAGCGCTTCAGTGGTGCGCGAGCGGACCCCGGCGTGGTCGCGGCCGAATGCATCGCCAAGAGCGGCGGTCTCGATAACTTCACCTTGCTCGCCGAGCTCAGGGAGGAGGGGCGGGGCATGATCATCGGCGAAGCGCGATACGCCTACGACGCGGCGGCACGGCATGGCGAATTTGCCATTTCGGTCGCCGATGCCTTCCAGCGCATGGGACTTGGCCTTCAGATGCTGACGGCAATGGAGACGCGTGCGGTCGATCTCGGCCACGAGATGATCGCCGCCGAGACGGCGCGCACGAACTCTGAGATGCGCGGCCTCGCGAAGAAGGCGGGCTTCGACGATACCGGGCTCGGAGACTGGCAGTCGGTCCACCTCGCGAAACGCCTGTCGCGCTAGCCGGGCCTGCCGATCGGTCGGCCGCCTTTGTCGGGATTTCGCGGCGGCAAGACGTTTGCAAGCTGCTCGATGCACATGATCCGCCGGCAGGACCGGATCGGTCGACAGCACCGCGGGGCTGGACGGCATCGTCGAATTCTGATGTCGTGGCGCGCCCTCAACCGCTTGTGTCGCATGACCTCCTTCAAGACCATTCGTGCCCGCGCCGAGAAACGCAAGGGCGGGCCCAAGGCGCTGGAAAAGCTGATGCCGGCAAAGCCCGACCTGAAGCGGCTGGCCAAGCTCGGCGACGACCGCATCCTCGCCGAGATGACCAAGCGTGTGTTCTGCGCCGGCTTTGCCTGGAGCGTGATCGATTCGAAATGGGACGGCTTCGAAGAGGCCTTCCTGCATTTCCAGCCGCCCAAGCTCAGCTTCCAGCCGGAAGACTATTGGGAAGGCCTTTTGCGCGACGCGCGTATCGTGCGCAACGGTGCCAAGATCATGTCGGTGCGCGACAATGCCGGCTTCGTGCAGGAGATCGCGAAGGAGCATGGCAGCTTCGGCAAGTTTCTGGCGAAATGGCCTTCGTCCGACCAGATCGGCCTGCTCGATCTCCTGACCAAGCGCGGCAGTCGTCTCGGCGGCAATACCGGCCAGATGCTGCTGCGCTTCGTCGGTTGGGATGGCTTTGTCACGTCAAAGGACGTCGTCGCGTCCTTGCGCGATGCAGGCCTCGATATTGCAGAAGAGGTCAAGTCGAAGGGCGATCTCGCCAAGGTGCAGGCGCAGTTCAACGCCTGGGCCGAGGAGACTGGTCTATCCTACACCTATCTGTCACGCATCTGCGCGCTGTCGGTGGGTGAAAGCCGAAGTGAGTAGGACGCCGCCGATTAGGGTCAGCCCACGGACAGATCGTGTGCATCCTGTGGCGATCTCGTGCCGCGAGCGCGGCGGATGCAACACGCGATCACAAAATACATTTCACCGGAACATTTGTGCGCAGCACCTGTTCGAAGTCGAGCCAGGCGGACAAAGGCGCAGGGAACACCTGCTCCCGCCCGGGCCAATGAAACCGGACACAGAACGGAGCAGCTCATGAAGCTCACAACCGAACAGGTGAAGCAGACCGTCAACCAACTCGGCGCTCAGGTGCTGCCCGACGAACATCCCGCCATGCCGCAGCTCAACAGCATGTTCGGCGAACACACCTTCTTCGTCGACGAAATGGGCCTCAAGGTCCTCGAGCCCACGCCATCGCTCGGCGCCGATCGCCAGAGCGGTGAAGTCGTCAGCCTCGCCGATTGGGGCGATTCCGATCTGACGCGCCTGATGGCGCACGAGCCCGAGCCGACAGGCGTGATCGTGGTGTTCGAGCACGTCAGGCATTGAGCGGCCGAGCGTGGCGACCTTCATCGGTGGCGGGGTCTAAAAATCCCGCCACCGTCGGTCTCGCACAACGCGAGGATCGACAGCCTCGCTCAAATGCCCAATGTCAGCTGCGGCTCCGGCTCGCCGCCGGCCTGGAGAGCAGACAACGATACGCCGAGGAGCCTGACGCGCTTTGGCAGCGGCATCTCGGCTTCGAGCAGGCCGCAGGCCAGCCGCTCCAGCTCATTCCGTCCCGCAACCGCCGCTGCGACGGATCTGCTGCGCGTGATGATCTCGAAGTCGGCAAATTTGATCTTCAAGGTGACGGTCCGGCCCCGGTTGCCGGTTGCCTCGCAATGGCGCCAGACCTTGTCGACGAGAGGTTTGAGCTCGGCCGACAGCGCGCCATATTCGATGAGATCGGTTGAGAACGTGTTCTCCGCGCCGATCGACTTGCGAATTCGGTCGGCCCGGACCGGCCGCTCGTCGACGCCGCGCGAGATCCAATAGTAATAGGCGCCCGACTTGCCGAAATTCGCATTCATGAACTCCAGCGATTGATTGCGGATATCCAGACCAGTGAACATGCCGAGCGCGTTCATCTTCGCACGCGTCGCCGGGCCTATCCCGTGGAACTTGCCGACGGGCAGCGTCTCGACGAAGGCGGGCCCCATTTCCGGCGAAATCACGAACTGACCGTTGGGCTTGCGATGATCGGAGGCGAGCTTGGCCAGAAACTTGTTGTAGGAGATGCCCGCCGACGCGTTGAGGCCCGTCTCGGCCTTGATCTTCTCGCGGATCCGCAGCGCGATGTCCCGCGCCAGCGGGATGCCTTGCAGGTTTTCGGTGACGTCCAGATACGCTTCGTCGAGCGACAACGGCTCGATGACGGGCGTGTGCTCGGCAAAGATCTCGCGGATCTGCCTGGAGATCGCCTTGTAGACCTCGAAGCGCGGCCTGACGAAGATCAGATCGGGACATTGCCGCTTTGCTGTCACCGACGGCATGGCGGAGCGAACGCCGAATTTGCGGGCCTCATAGCTCGCGGCCGCGACGACGCCGCGCTCCGCGGAGCCCCCAACCGCAACCGGCTTTCCGCGCAGTTCCGGATTGTCGCGTTGTTCTACCGACGCATAGAAGGCATCCATGTCGATATGGATGATCTTGCGCACCGGGGAGGCCTCGCCGGCGACCGTGTCGGAATCGCTCATGGAACGATGATACAATTGCGGGATGAGAAGCGCGAGGTGACGGATGCTGCAGCTGTTGGTCTTCGTGGTGGGCGTGGTTGGCATCGGCTGGCTGATCGGCGCGACCAATCTGCCGGGTGAATGGTATGCTGGCCTTGCCAAGCCCGGCTTCGTACCGCCGAACTGGGCGTTCCCGGTGGCCTGGACCATCCTCTACATCATGATCGCGGTGGCGGGCTGGCGGACCTTTCGCCGTGAACCCAGGGGCAGAGCGATGCTGGTCTGGGCCGCGCAAATGGCGCTCAATTTCGCCTGGTCGCCGGTCATGTTCACGATGCACCAGATCGGCGCCGCGCTCGTCATCCTCATTGGTCTGTTCGTCGCGATCGTGACTTACATCAGTCTGGAGACATCACGTGACCGACTGGCCGCAGCGTTGTTCGTGCCTTACGCAGCCTGGGTCGCGTTTGCCGGCGTGCTCAATGCGGCGATCTGGCGCTTGAATTGAGGTGTTTGGTCACGGCCGTTCAAACAGCAGTCTCATGCTTGTGAGTGGCAGGCATGGGCATGCGGTCCCATATCAGCGTGGGGAGGACAGCCCATGCAATACAGCTCCGAGCTCATTCAGACGATGCGTCAAGCGCTTGAGACCGTGATGGCGAGCGTCCCGGCGGACCAGTCCGTGTTCGGCCTGAAGGCGGCAGTCGCCGAATGCATCCTGAAGGCGGCCGCACACGGCCACACGTCGTATGACTCCCTGGTGACGGTCGCGTCCGATCAGATCCAGGCGATTGTCTCGATGCTGACGTGAGTGACTCGCTTGTTCTGGCGAGCAAGTTTCCGATCAAGGTCTCACTGAACAGCCTGTCGGGCTGGCGGTGTGCCGTCGGGCTCGCAAGCCGTGGCCTAGATGAGAAACCGCGATAGCTCTTCGAACTCCCTCGGTGTGAGGCGGCCCGTATTCGCGAGATCCTTGATCCGCTGCACGAATTGTGAGGAGATCGCGATTCGCTCCTCCTGTCCCAACGTTTTGAGCCATTCTGCCTCGTCGCCCTGGTAAAGCGGCATGTCCATGATGGGTGGCGTCTTGGCGAGGACATCATGGCTGCCGGCCGGTCGCGCTTCAAGGTCGTCCAGCCGTCGCCATGCCTCGACCCGGCGTCCGACCCGAATGCGGAAGTCTTCGCGCATCCTCGCCTTGAGCTCGTCCGCTGTATAGGTGCGCCAGCCCAGCGAGTGCATGATCTCTCTCATCCGCTCTGTATGCGCTATTCTCTCGGAATCGGTCAGCGTGACCGGGTAATCACCAAATTTGTAATCGAGATAGTCCTCTCCCTTGTTGCGCAGGCACGCAATCATGTGATGGAGGCTATCGAACGTGCCGGCCTCGCGCGTGCCAGTACGTATCCAATCGAGGTGCATGAGCATGCTGTGGGCAACGGCCGCAAACTTGTCGTTTGCCAGCGCATCGACGAATGGAGGATGTGTCGCGAGCTCGCGTTCGAGGAGGTCAGAAGAGTCGGCCGGAGGCGCGTCATATATCAAGTCTTGAGAGACGGCGTCGATGAAGACGACGTCGTCGGCGCGAATGTCGACATCCCCGATAATCCATAGCTTGTGACTTCGCCCTTCACGCCGCCACCAACCCATGGTGCGGTTTTGGACGTTGCCCCGCGTGCCATCCGGCTGTAGCGCGGCCCGCGCATGGTTCGGGTGGAGAGTTGCCCCTAAGCGCATCCAGTAAACGACCGCATTGCCATGTCGCGTGCGGCACCGGGGCCGGCTCGGGTCGATCACAACAGGCGCTTTCGCTTCGGGCGAATAGGGGACCCAAGGCGCGTACTTCCGGTCGTGTAGGGGACCGCCGACCCATCGGTAAACGAATTTCGAATACCAGAGGCGATCAAGCTTCGCCCGTAGTTTCCGTCCGGGATATCTTATGACGTAGCGAAGTTGCTCAAGGGGTGTCAGTTTGAGTTGCAGAAAGCGCGGATAAGGATATCTGCGGCCCATGTCGCTTCCACGGTCTAACGCCGAGGCGCCGGTATCAATGCAGATGCACTTTAGGCGCGCCAAGTAGTTGCTTGCTTGACAGCCCACATGGCGGCGACCAAATCGTCGACTGGCGCACCCGACACGATTCGAACGTGTGACCTTTGCCTTCGGAGGGCAACGCTCTATCCAGCTGAGCTACGGGTGCTAGTGGGAGTTCATTTAGCCGATTGGCGAGGGGTGGGCAACCGCTTCCCGCCTATCGGGCGCGAGCTGATTTGCGCTGGAAAGGCGCCGGAACCCCTGCGGCCTGCCGGCCGAGGGCGGCGAACTCGGCCAGCACCCTTTCGGCGCAGATGACGCGGTTGCGGCC
>NZ_JALBGZ010000749.1:0-2936 GCF_023006515.1 Bradyrhizobium sp. PRIMUS42 | reverse complement strand
CTTCGCGATGCCGTCGCGAAGCTGTCGCGGTGGGCGTGGCGCTTGAGCTGGTTGACGCCGCTGGCGACAAGCCCGGGCTTCCGCCCGCAGACCGAGGCGCTCGTCGCCATCGAGCGCTTCGTCGATGACCTCGTGGATGGCGGTTCGAGCGCGTCGATCGTCGCGCATATTCTGGCGTTGGGACGAAGGAGAGCGGCGTGACCGGTATTGTCGATGGCCATCATCATATCTGGCGGCAGGCCGACCTGCCCTGGCTGATCGGCCCCATGCAACCGCGCATCTTCGGACCTTACGAGCCGATCCGGCGCGACTATCCGATCGAGGAATACCTCGACGACCTCAAAGGCGCCGGCGTCACGCGCTCGGTCTATGTGCAGACCAACTGGGCCAACGAGCGCTTCGAGGACGAGGCCGCCTGGGTGCAGGAAACTGCCGACGCACACGGCTGGCCGCACGCGATCGTCGCCTATGCCAATTTCGCCGTGGACGACGTACGCCCGCAGCTCGATCTCCTGAAGCGCTACCCGCTGGTGCGCGGCGTGCGCATGCAGCTGCACTGGCACGAGAACCCGCTCTACCGCTTTGCAGCCCGCGCGGATCTCTGCGCCGATCCGATGATCGGTCGCAACGTCGCGCGTCTAGCCGACTATGGCTGGAGCTTCGATTTGCAGGTGTTCACACCGCAGATGCCGGAAGCCGCAGCGCTCGCAGAGGCCTGCCCCGAGGTGACCTTCATCCTCCAGCATGCCGGCATGCTGGAGGATCTCTCGCCTGGCGGCCGCGCCGCCTGGCGCGGTGGCATGGCCCGGCTCGCGGCCTGCCCCAACGTGGTCTCAAAGCTCTCCGGGCTCGGCACCTTCATCCATCGCAACGATCCCGCGCACATCGCCGCTGTGCTTACTGACACCGTCGCGATCTTCGGCGCCGAGCGCTGCCTGTTCGGCTCCAATTTCCCGATCGAGAAATTGTGGACCAGCTATCGCGACCTCGTCGGCGCTTTTCGCGCCGCGGCCGCGCCGTTCAGCGCAGAGCAGCAGGACGCCATCTTCAGGATGACCGCAACGCGCGTCTACCGGCTTTGACAGACAGGAAACAGATGAGGGAGGGCAACGAATGGCGCTGGAGATCAAGATCCTGGACTACGGCGATATCGAGCTGGAATCGAGCTTTCTGGTGCTCGGCCGCGATTGCGGCCGCACCCGCCGCGTCCTCACGCTCGGCTTCCTGATCCTCGGGGGGAAATATCCTGTTGTGGTCGACACCGGCTACCGCTCCAACCAGATCATGGAGACGCTGGGCATGCGCGGGCTGCAGTATCATGAGAACATGATCGAGAACCAGCTCGCGCGTCACGGCGTGCGCATGGGCGACGTCCGCTTCGTCTGCCACACCCATCTGCACATCGACCATGCTGGCAAGGACGATCTGTTCCCGATGAACACGACCGTCGTGCTCAACCGCAAGGAGCTCGAATATTCGGTCTCCGGCCTGATGCATCCACAATATCCGGCCCCCGACATCAAGCACCTGATCGACCGCCTGCACACCAAGAGCGCGCTGCGTTTCCTTGACCTGGAGATCACCGGTCCGATCGAGCTGATGCCCGGCGTCTATTGCGACGCCGCCAATGCGCATACGGAGGGCTCGATGAACATCATCGTCGAGACGGCAGACGGCATTGCGACCATCTGCGGCGACGTGATCTACGACTTCAACGACCAGATCGTGACGCCGTTCAACGAGATCCATGATTGGGAGCCGCGCACCACGGGCAACCACGGCACCAGCAAGCGTGCGGAGAAGGCCTCGATCAAGAAGCTACTCAGCAATTCGCGCTATTTGCTGCCCGTGCATGACCGTCCCGCCAAGATCGAAGGCGGCAACGTCGTGGGGCGCCTGCACGATCAGGTCCCCGGCCCGATCGTGCAGTCGCTGCCGGCACGCAACTGGTTTCCAGCGTAACGTGACCTAAGGATCGGCCGATGACCCACGTCACCTTGCGGAGCGAGTTCGAGACCCTGATCGACCCCTATGCGCCGGTCGCGCAGGTCGGCACCGGCTTCGACTTCACGGAGGGGCCGATCTGGCATCCGGTCGATCATTATTTGCTGTTCTCCGACATGCCCGGCGACGTGCGCCGGCGCTGGGATGCGCGGCGCGGTGTCGTGGAGGTCAAGCGCCCCTCCAACAAATGCAACGGCATGACCTACGATGCCGAGCTCAATCTCATCGTCTGCGAGCACGCGACATCGTCGCTGATCCGCGAGCGGCCGGACGGGCGACGCGAGGTGTTGGCTTCGCATTTTGGGGGACAGGAGCTGAACAGCCCGAACGACGCCTGCGTGCACTCCTCCGGCGCGATCTATTTCTCGGACCCCTGGTACGGCCGCATGCCGGTCTATGGCGTCGAGCGGCCGCGCCAGCTCGGCTTCCAGGGCGTCTATCGCGTCGTGCCCGGCGCCGAGCCGAAGCTCGTGGTCGAGCGCAATCTGTTCGACCAGCCCAACGGCCTATGCTTCTCGCCGGACGAGAAGCTGCTCTATGTCAACGACACCGTGCAGGCGCTGATCCGCATCTTCGACGTCGATGCCGACGGTTCGCTGTCGAATGCGCGGGTGTTCGCAAGCGGCATTCGCTCCGAGTTGGAGCCCGGCTTGCCCGACGGCATGAAGTGCGATCAGCACGGCAATGTCTGGGTCACCGCGCCCGGCGGCGTCTGGGTCTATTCGCAGCGCGGCGAGTTGCTCGGCAAAGTCCGCGTCCCCGAGATGGTCGCCAACCTCGCCTGGGGCGGGCCGGATTTCCGCACGCTTTACCTGACCTCGACCCACTCGGTGTACGCGATCCCGACCAAGGTCGGCCCACGGCACGAGCCCTATATGAGTGGCCGGCGAAGCGGCGGCGGCGCGACTGCAAGCGGCGCGACTGCAAGCGCC
>NZ_JALBGZ010000748.1:0-2938 GCF_023006515.1 Bradyrhizobium sp. PRIMUS42 | reverse complement strand
CTCGCGATATCGCCGACGATGTCGGCCTCGACGCCCTGGTCGGGCACGCGGGCTATGCGGTGCGGCGCTTCCAGATCTGGATCTTCCAGGACTTCATCAGGACGCTCGGCGATGTCGACATCCGGCCGACGCAATATTCGGTGCTGACGGTGGTCGGGGCCAATCCGGGCCTGTCGCAGATGGCCGTGGCAAAGCGCCTCGGCATCGAGCGCGCCCGGCTGGTGCATCTGCTCGACAGCCTCGAACTGCGCAAGCTGGTCAAGCGGGTCAAGTCGAAGGCGGACCGGCGCTCGCATGCGCTGCATCTCACCGCGCAGGGCGAGACGGCGCTAGCGAAGTTCAAGCGGCTCGCGGCCGAGCACGAGCGAAACGTCGAGGCGAAGATCGGCAAGGAAAACCGGGCCCACCTGCTCCGGATCCTTGCCGGCTTCACCTGATCTCGACTGCCCATGATTTGAGCAGATGCCCGTCACAGGGCGCTGCCGCGACCGTCCGCCCGCCTGCCGAAACATCCCCCAAGCCACTGATCACACGATAATATCCGGAGCAATCGGGCTGCCCGGATATTGTACACAATGGCACATCGCTTGCTTCACTCCGGGCGAGGACGAATTGCCGGAGTTTTGTAGCCATGGGGGCTGAGCAGCCTGAAACGATCGCCGCGATTGTGGCCGCGCATCGCGCGGGCACGCTGACGCCGGCGCAGACGGTCGCGCGGACCTATCGGCGCATCCGCGACCACAACGATCTCGCCATCTTCATCAGCCTGCGCGACGAGAAGGACGCCATCGCGGAGGCCGAAAAGCTTGCTGCGCGGACGGACGCCGCCAACCTGGCGCTTTATGGCGTGCCGGTTGCGGTGAAGGACAATATCGACGCGCTGGGATTTCCGACCACCGCGGCCTGCCCGGCCTTCTCCACCACGCCGGCACACGATTCGACCGCGGTGGCGCGCCTGCGTGCCGCCGGCGCCATCATCATCGGCAAGACCAATCTCGACCAGTTCGCAACCGGCCTCGTCGGCGTGCGATCGCCCTACGGCATTCCCAAGAATTCAGTCCGTGACGATCTGATTCCCGGCGGATCGAGCTCGGGCTCCGCCGTCGCCGTCGGCGCCGGCCTCGTGCCGCTGTCGCTGGGCACCGACACCGCCGGCTCGGGCCGCGTCCCGGCGATGCTCAACAACATCGTCGGGCTGAAGCCCAGCCTCGGCATGATCTCGAATGCGGGACTGGTGCCGGCCTGCCGTACGCTCGATTGCATCTCGGTGTTCGCACTGACGGTGGACGATGCCGCGCTCGCTCTGTCCGTGATGGCGGGGCCAGACTCGGCCGATCCGTTCTCGCGCGACCGGCCGCTGGGTGCGCTCACGCCGTTCACGGCAGGCTTGCGCCTCGGCGTGCCTCGCAACGGACAGTTGATCTTCTTCGGCGACAAAGCATCCGAAGCTGCCTACGCCGATACGCTGAAGCGCTGGACCGCACTTGGCGCCACGCTGGTCGAGTTCGACCTCGAGCCGTTCTACGAGACGGCGCGACTGCTCTATGAGGGCCCGTGGGTCGCCGAGCGCTATCTCGTGATCAAGGATCTGCTCGCTTCCGCGCCCGATACGATCCATCCCGTGACACGCGAGATCACCGCGGCGGGCGCGCGGCTGACGGCGGCCGAGACCTTTTCAGCGCTCTACCGCCTGCAGGGCCTGCGCAAGATCGCCGAGCGCACCTTTGCCAATATCGACGCGCTGGTGCTGCCGACGGCGCCGACGGCCTATACGACCGAGCAGGTGCTCGCCAATCCGATCGAGCTCAACAGCCGCCTTGGCACCTACACCAATTTCGTCAATCTGCTCGACCTCTGCGGTCTTGCCGTTCCGGCGTCGATGCGCGCCGACGGCATTCCGTTCGGCATCACGCTGCTCGCGCCTGCCGGACGCGATGCGATGCTGGCCAGCATCGGCCGTGTCTTCCATGCGGATACGAAGTTGGGTCTCGGCGCAAAGAGCGTGGTGCAAGCACCGCTCGCACCGTTGCCGGCGAGCAGCGGCGACGAGATCCCGATCGCCGTGGTCGGTGCGCATCTGTCCGGCATGGTGCTGAACGGCGAGTTGACCGCGCTGAACGGCCATCTGGTCGAGGCAACAAGGACGGCGCCGGACTACAAGCTCTACGCGCTCAAGACCACCCCGCCAAAGCCGGGCCTGCTTCGCGTCGAGGCAGGCAAGGGCGCCGCGATCGAGCTGGAGATATGGTCGCTGTCGTCGTCCGCCTTCGGCAAGTTCGTCAATGCGATCCCCGCGCCGATGGCGATCGGCACGGTGCGGCTTGCGGATGGCCGCAGCGTGAAGGGATTTCTGGTCGAACCCGAGGTGCTGGGCGACGCGCGGGATATCACGACGTTTGGGGGATGGCGGAAGTATATGGCGGATACCGCAACAAAATAGGTCTCGTAGGGTGGGCAAAGCGAAGCGTGCCCACGATCTCGTCCTTCACGAAAAGAACGTGGGCACGGCGCTTTGCGCCTTTGCCCACCCTACGGCACCGAGCGCGTCGGCCTACACCGACACCGCGTAGATTTCGTACTCGCCGCGTACCAGCTCGATATGCGCGCGCATCGCGGCAGCGGCGCCCTGCTTGTCGCCGCGCATGATGGCGACGACGACGCGGTCGTGCTCGGCTTGCGATTTGGCGAGACGTCCGAGGTTGCGGAACTGGGCGCGGCGGAACGGCTGCACGCGCACGCGCGTCGCCAGCGTGATCTCGGCGATGTAGCCGTTCTGCGATCCGGCATAGATCGCATTGTGGAAGCGCTCGTTGACCTCGTGAAAGCGGTCGGGATTGCCGGTGTAGCTCAGCACCCGCAACTCCTCGTGGATGGCCTCCAGGCCGTGGCGCTCGGCCGCGGACATCCGCTCGGCGGCGAGCCCTGCGCACAGCGCCTC
>NZ_JALBGZ010000747.1:0-2940 GCF_023006515.1 Bradyrhizobium sp. PRIMUS42 | reverse complement strand
CGGTTGGTCTGAAGCAGGGGCGAGCCGTCGCGGCTCTTCAGCGGCAGGCCGCAGGTGAAGGGGCCGTAGCCGGCGGCATCGAGGTCCTTGCCGGTCCAAACCCCCAGCACGCCCGGCAACGCCTTGGCGGCGTCAATGCCGAGACCGCGGATGATGCCATGGGCGTGGGTGGAACGGACGACCACGGCATAGGCTTGGCCGGGCAGGTTGAAATCGTCGGTATAGCGACCCTTGCCGCGCACCAGCGTGTCGTCCTCCTTGCGGCGGACGGGCTGCCCGACGCCATATTTTTGCAGTGCAATAGCGTTTTCGAGGGTGGACGATTTGGTGTGTTCTTGCATGGAATTGACCTGAAAAGCCGGCATTTGCGCATTTTCGCGGCAGCGGGGGACCGGACCCCACTGAGATAACCCACCACCCTGTTCACGACAACGCACGAATGGGCATGGTCCCATGTGATGCGTTGTTGCGCATACCCGCCGCGCTGCTAATGTTTCAGGCGAAAAAGCAATTCCAGACCGGCCCGACCGGCCGCGGAAAGACAGTTTGTATGAATGACCACACGCGGCTCCGCGACGCCCGCCGGTGGTTCCGGCTGGGCTTCCTTGCTAGTCTCGGCAGCTCCCGCTTCGCCGGCGGGCTGAGGTCGAAGGCACGGATGACTGAATCGAAACGGAAGACTGGACACTCGGCGCGTGCTGCTCCCGCAAAGGGCGGCGCAATGCGTGAGGCCGATTACACGGCGCTTGCCCAATTCCGCCGCCAGTTGCGAACCTTCCTTGCTTTCAGCGAAGCCGCGGCCCAGAACGCCGGGTTGACGCCGCAGCAGCACCAGGCGTTGCTGGCGATCAAGGGATTGGCAGGCCCCGACGGCGCCAGCGTCGGCGACATCGCCGGCTTCCTCCTGATCCGGCACCATACGGCGGTGGAGCTGGTGGATCGCATGGCGAAACTGAAGCTGATCGGCCGGGAAGCCGATCCCGAGGACGCAAGGCGTGTTCTCGTCAAGCTGACGGCCAAGGGCGAGCAGAAGCTGCGGTCGCTGTCGCGCATTCATCTGGACGAGCTGAGTGCCGCCGCTCCCGCCTTGGCCAAGCTCCTGCGATCGTTCCGGGCCAAGGCACGCTGAATAAGCCGCGCCAAATGAGGCGCGCTGAACAAGACACGCTGAAGCGCGGATTCAGGCCGCTGCGCCTTGTGCGGCGAGTTGCGCGGCCTGGTGCTCGGTGGTCAGCGCGTCGGTCAGCTCGCCCAGCGCTTCGCCCGCGATCACCTGCGGCAGCTTGTAGAGCGTCAGATTGATGCGGTGGTCGGTGACGCGCCCTTGCGGAAAATTATAGGTGCGGATGCGCTCAGAGCGGTCGCCGGAGCCGACCTTCTCCTTGCGCTCGGCCGAGCGCGCGGCGTCGACACGCTGGCGCTCGGCGTCGTAGATGCGCGAGCGCAGGATGTTCATGGCGGAGGCACGGTTCTTGTGCTGCGAACGGCTGTCCTGCATCATCACCACGATGCCGGTCGGAATGTGGGTGATGCGGATCGCCGATTCGGTCTTGTTGACGTGCTGGCCGCCGGCTCCTTGCGCGCGCATGGTCTCGATGCGCAGATCGTCGTTCTTGATGTCGACGTCGACATCCTCGACCTCCGGCAGCACGGCGACTGTCGCGGCCGAAGTGTGGATGCGCCCCTGCGTCTCAGTGTCGGGCACGCGCTGCACGCGATGCACGCCGGATTCGAACTTCAGCTTGGAGAACGCGCCGCGCCCCTGCACCTCCGCGATGATTTCCTTGTAGCCGCCGACGGTGCCTTCGCTGGCCGAGATCACCTCGACCTTCCAGCCCTGCAAGGCAGCGAAGCGCTCGTACATCCGGAATAGGTCGCCGGCAAACAGCGAGGCCTCGTCGCCGCCGGTGCCGGCGCGAATTTCCAGCACCACGTTGCGATCGTCCATGGCGTCCTTGGGCAGCAGCGCAACGCGGATCTTCTGGACCAGCTCCTCGATTTTCGGTGCGAGCTCGTCGCGTTCGGCTTCCGCCATGCCGCGCATCTCGGCATCGGTCGCGGGATCGGCGATCAGCGCCTCGGTGTCGGCGAGTTCTTTGACGGCAGCCCGGTAAGCCTTCACCGCTTCGATCAGCGGCGTGATCTCGGCGAGCTCGCGCGTGATCTGCACGTAGCGTTCGGAGGCGAGCTGCCCCAGCGATTCGGCTTCGAGCGAGGCGTGATGCGCGAGCAGGACGTCCAGTTTGGCTTCGGGGAGTGACGACATCGGTTCAGTCTCAAATGGCGGAAGGAGGCGAGGCGGCAGGGAGCGGGACAGGCCCGCTACAATGCCAGGCCTTCGGCCTCGGCAAATTCCGTCAGTTTCTGCCGGATCGAGACGCTGCCCGACGGCGCGTCCAGGAGCGGGCCGAGCATGGCTTCGGCCTTCTTGGCATCGAGATCGATCACCATCGCCTTGACCGGACCGAGCGCGGTTGCCGACAGCGACAGCGAGCGGTAGCCCAGCGCAATCAGGGCCAGCGCGCCGATCGGCTTGGATGCCATCTCGCCGCAGAGCGAGAGCGACTTCTTTGCCGCATGCGATTTGAGCGCGATCTCGCGCAGCGCGCGCAGGATCGGCGCTGACATGGTGTCGAAACGCTCGGAGACTTTTGCGTTGCCGCGGTCGACCGCGAACAGGAACTGGAACAGATCGTTGGAGCCGACCGAGATGAAGTCGACCTTCCGCAGCAGCTCGTCGAGTTGATAGAGCAGGGCCGGGACCTCGACCATGGTGCCGATGTCGATTCGTTCAGGCAGCGTATGGCCGTGCTGACGCAAGTAAGTGAGCTCGCGCTCGACCAGGGCCTTCGCCGAATCGAATTCGGCGACCTCCGAGATCATCGGAAACATGATGCGCAGCGCGCGGCCGCCGCCGGCGCGCAGCAGCGCGCGGATCTG
>NZ_JALBGZ010000746.1:0-2952 GCF_023006515.1 Bradyrhizobium sp. PRIMUS42 | reverse complement strand
GATGCCGCCGAGCAAGCCGACCGCGTGGCGATCGGACAGGCGCCCGGCGATCGGCGCCATGATGCCGACCACCAGCGGCCAGGGCGTCATGAAGAAGCCGGTCTCGACCTGCGAGCGGCCGAGCACGTCCTCGAAATAGAACGGCAGCGAGACGAAGGCGAGGCCCTGCACCGCGAACGAGCACACGGCGGTCGCCGCCGACAGCGCGAACATCGGCCGGCTGAACAGGTCGATCGGCAGCATCGGCGCGGGATGGTCGGCATGGCGGCGCGTCAGGATGAAGCCGAGCGCGAGCGCCGAGACCAACTCGATTCCCACGACCACCGGCGACAGATTATGCGCGGCGCTGCCGATGCCGGTGATGAACAGGCCGAGGCAGGCCGACGCCAGGATCGCGCCGAGAAAGTCAAAACCGTGATCGGCGCGCGGCGTTCTCGGCAGCATCGCAAAGCCGATGCCGATCGCGACCAGGCCGAAGGGGATGTTGACGGCGAACAGCCACGGCCACGGGCCGAGCGCGAGGATGGCGGAGGCGATCGAGGGTCCGAAGGTGAAGGCGGTCGCGACCACCAGCGCGTTGTGGCCGAAGCCGCGGCCCTGCATTCTTCCGGGATAGACGAAGCGCACCAGCGCCGTGTTGACGCTCATGATGCCGCTGGCACCCAGGCCCTGCAGCGTGCGCGCGACCAGCAGGCTGTCCAGCGACCACGCCACCGCGCAGAACAGCGAGGCGATGGTGAACAGGATCAGGCCGCCGAGATAGATGCGCTGGTGCCCGACGATCTCGCCAAGCGCCCCGAGCGGCAGCAGCGTCGCCACCAGCGCGATCTGGTAGACGTTGACCACCCAGACCGACTGCTCCGGACTGACATGCAGATCGGCGGCAATGGCAGGCAGGGCGATGTTGGCGATCGCGGTATCGAGCGAGGCCATCGCCAACGCGGTGAAGATCGCGGCGATCGCCCAGCGCCGCTGCGCGGCCGGGAGGCCATCGGCGATAGGGTGGTCGGGCTCGCGCGCTGCGGCAGGTAACGTGATTGTCATTGCGTTGTTGTCATTGCCTCAGCGCGGTGCTTCGGCGGCGTGGCCGAAAGGGACTTTCGGCATGTACTACGCCCACGCCGTCTGCCACAGACACACGCGTGCATGCAGTGTATGCGCACCGCCCGGGCTGGAGGCTCCGACAAAAAGTGCGAAAACAACCCCATGCACAGTAGAGATGGGCTTGATCAATAAGGGGTTTTCAATCTGCAACGGGACAACGTCCGCCGTTGCGACGACGTTGACACGTCGGGGCAAAACACCCGCAAGAGGTTATGCTGACGACGACGCCCAGGAAGACGTGGACGCGCGCCTCTCACGAGCACGATTGGCCGCCTTTGAAGGAAAGGTGGATGCCAGGTGCGCTGTCGCCGACATTGCTGCCGGTGCCTCACCAGCTATGGCTCGCCTCCTGCACCGTATTGCCTTCGATTGAGCAGGCGAGCCCAGGCTGACGAAATCGGCGTTCAGCTACACCGTCAGGCGGGTATAGCAGCGTGAGCAGGCGGAAATCGCGCCCGGAGATCGGGTAGTCCCGAATGACGAATTGCGCGAGGTCGCGGCATGCGGCCTGGTAAGAAACCGGCGGAATAGGTGACTTGGAGACCAACGCTCGTGGTTAAAAACCGTCACTCGAATACAAGCCCCAACGCCAACCACGTCGCAAGAGACAGGCAGACGCCAATTCCCAAATAGGGCAATGCAAGGCGCATCGGTCACTCCTCTACTCCGAGACGCTGCGAAAACGCCGTCAGCTTCGCATGTTCGCCGAGCCCCGCCCATATTCCATACGATGTACGAGCTTTGGTTTAGCGCGGACGGCTACGGACCCGACTGCGCAATGAAGACGACGCCAACAGGAAGCAAAACGCGCCTGATTCGGCGACCGGCATACCGTATCAGGCTGATTTAATTTGACTTCACATTTAGTCTTAATTATATAATTATATAATTCATTAAATTATTTAATTTTGAGACAGATGTCTGCCAAGTCATTTCGATCTAAGGATTTTCTTCAATGCCGAGCTACGAAACAGGCGGAGCAATCGCGCCGCTCTAGCCGTTATCTGAAGAGGCGTGATCGATGCGCCGACCAATTGATACTGCGCCCAGGGACGGAGAAGACATCTGGGTGGAAGATGCGACCGGGGCTGTTGACGTCGCCCGCTGGTCGCCTCAAGCGGGCAAATGGGTCTCCAAAGACGGCGCTCCAATCAACGCCGAGCCGACCCATTGGTATCCCGTAACTGAGGACATTGACGCAGAGGGAGAACCGTTGGGCAAGCCGTTCGCAGCGGCTGTCATTCTGCTTCCCGCGATCCTGATTGGAGCGGCCTTTCTGGGTGTGTTCGACACTTTCGGCGCACGAACGATTCCGGAAATGACGCAAATCGGCGCCGAGAACGCCGGCAGCTTCGACCAACGGCTGGAAATAGGGGCGGGGTCGCAATCGCTCCTTCAGCGCGAAGCGAGCGGAGCCGTGACGCACGCGGTGCCGGCAGGCATGGTGCAGCCTGAGCCATGGCCCGATCGAGATGCTTTGCACAGTAATGTGCGCGGCAGTGAACTGGACGGGGCGCGCAGGGAACTTGAGGAGGCGGTCCAGCACGCGGACGCGGCAAAAATTGCGGCGGACGAGTTGCGGCAGTCGCTGCAACAGGAGCAAGCGCGCAGCGCTGCGCTTGCGAACGAAGTTGTCGAATTCCGCCGCGAGATCGATGCCCGTGACGCAGGATCGCGGAAGGCGGAGGATGTGGCCGCGCAGCAGAGAGAGGCGGCGCAGCGGGAAATCGCAGAACTCGAGCAGTCTCTGCAGCGCGAGCGGGAAAATAGCGCCGTCCGCGCGAGGCAGGTGAACGCCGCTCAGGCAGCTGCGGCGAGCGCGGAGCAGGAACGCCACGAGGCGCAGTC
>NZ_JALBGZ010000745.1:0-2966 GCF_023006515.1 Bradyrhizobium sp. PRIMUS42 | reverse complement strand
CAGGGCGGAGCCCGGCGAGATCATCTTGCCGAGCCCGAGCAGGTCGTTCTCGTCGCCGCCGGTGCCGTGCAGCAGCAGGAGCGGCGGGGAGCCCGCGCTGGTCGCGGGCTCGAAGCGGTGGATGAATGCAGTTTCAGTCATGACACGGTCTCTTCCAAATTCGGCAACACACCTTCGATCTGCTTGCGGTGCTGCTCGAGGAAGCTAGGCAACTTGAGGTCACGTCCCAGCGTCGCGACGGGCTCGTCGACGGCGAAGCCGGGAATGTCGGTCGCGATCTCGAACAGCACGCCGCCGGGTTCGCGGAAGTAGACCGAGCGGAAGTAGTTGCGGTCGCGCTGCTCGGTCGGATGCAGGCCGTGATTGCTCACGAGCTTTTGCGCCATCTTGCCCTGCTCGGCATCGTCAACCGCGCGGAAGGCAATGTGATGCACCGACCCGCCGCCCTGATGCCCGCGCAGGAAGCCCTTGGCCTCGTAGATGTCGACGACGCTGCCCTCGACGTCGCCCGGGGCCTTGAAGCGGATCACCGAGCCTTCGCGTCCGGTCTCCTTGAAGCCGAACACGTCGGTGAGGACGGCGGCCGTCTTGGCCGCGCTGTCGAGCAGCAAGGTCACGCCATGGAAGCCGCGGATCGCATGCTCGGCCGGCACGTCGCCGTTGCTCCAGCCGGGCTCGTTTTCCGCACCCGGCACGCCGACCAGCGCGAGCGCCATGCCATCAGGGTCGGTGAAAGGCAGCACGGACTCGCCGAAGCGCTTTTCCAGCGCCTCATAGGCAATGCCCTTTTCAGTGAGGCGCTGGGTCCAGTAGCCGAGCGAGCGCTGCGGCACGCGGAAGGCGGTCTGATGGGTCTCGCCGACGCCGCGGCGTCCGGGCGATACACCGGCCCACGGGAAAAAGGTCAGGATGGTGCCGGGCCGGCCGGTCTCGTCGCCGTAATAGAAGTGATAGGTGCCGGGATCGTCGAAATTGACCGTCTTCTTGACGAAGCGCAGGCCGAGATCCCGCGTGTAGAAGCCGAAATTGCGAATGGGGTTGCCGGCAATCGCGGTCACATGGTGCAGTCCAGACATTGTCGTCCTCCAAAAGCTCGGGGAGCGTCTTGCTCTGGCCGGAAATATTGTTCCGCTTTGGATTGGAGACAATCCATGCAAATATGACGGCTATGTCTACGATTTGGAAACAATCGCCAGGGCCGTCCCTTGGATAAGCTCGGCAGTCTGCGGGCCTTCGTGAAGGTGGTCGAAAGCGGCAGTTTTGCCGAGGCGGGCCGGCAGCTCCGGCTGTCGCGATCGGCGATCAGCAAATACATCGCCGACCTCGAGGAGAGCCTCGGCGTGCAGCTCCTGAACCGGACCACGCGGCATGCGAGCCCGACCGAGAACGGCCAGCGCTATTTCGAGCGCGCGGTCGTGATCCTCTCGGAGATCGAGGCCGCCGACCAGGCGGTGGCGCAGGCCCAGTCGGCGCCGCGGGGGCTGCTCCGCGTCAACGCGCCGATGTCGTTCGGCACCATGCGGCTCGGGCCCGTGCTGGCCGATTTCATGGCGCGATATCCGGAGCTGCAGCTCCAGATCGTGCTCAGCGACGACCTGCTCGATCCCGTGCAGGACGGCTTCGACGTGACCTTGCGGATCGCGGAATTGGAATCGTCGAGCCTGATCGCGCGAAAAATCATGCCGATAGCGCGCATGATCTGTGCTTCGCCGGATTACCTCGCGCGGCACGGCACGCCGAAGCACCCGCAGGATCTGCGCGAGCATACCTCGCTCACCTACGGCTTCCTGCTCACCGGCAACCAATGGAAGCTGACCGGCGCTGACGGCGATCACTGGATCCAGCCGGCCTGGTCGCTCTGCGTCAACAATGCCGAGGTGCTGCGCGACGTCGCGATCAAGGGCAGGGGGCTGGCGCTGCTGCCGGAGTTCATCGCGGCCGATGCGTTACGGAAAGGCGAGCTGCGCGTCGTGCTGGACAATTATTTCGCGCCGCCGCTCGCGCTCTATGCGGTCTATCCGCCGACGCGGCATCTGTCGGTGAAAGTGCGGCTGTTCATCGATTTTCTGGTGGAGCGGTTTGGGCGGGAGGAGGCGGGCGGTGTGCGCCGGCGAGCCGAGGCTAACTGACCGAACGCTGTTCGGCAGGCTGAAGCAGATCGTCCAGCGCGTTCATCGAGGCCCGCTGAAGCTCGGCGAGTTCACGCGCAGAATTTTGCCGCTCAGGCGCTGACATCGCGGGCGCCGCCAGCTCGACCTCGCGGCAGTGCTCGAACAGGCGGACGAGGCCGAGCGCGCTCGCCGCGCTGCCGAGCTGATGGGTGAGCCGCGCGAGCTGCTTATGATCGCCGATCGCTGCGGTCTTGGTGATGTCTGCGATCAGCTTGTCGCTGGTCTCCTGCAGCAGATGATGCAGCTTCGCGATGTGCGCCGCGCCGAGCAGCTCCCGCTGGTCGTCGAGGAAGTGCCGGTCGATCAACGCGCCAGCAGCGAGCGGCGGCGCCGTCGGCTCGACTTCCGGATCGTTCTCGATCGCCTCGCGCAGCGCGTTGATCAGGATCGGTTTGCTGACGGTCTGGACAATGCCGGCGCCGGCGAGCCGCTCGCGCGCGCTCGACGACACGTCCGCCGTCACGGCGATGATGCGCGGCGTGTTTGGCAGACCGAGCTTGCCGATCCGCGAGGCCGCTTCCACGCCGTCCATGTCGGGCATGTGCAGGTCCATGAGGATGACGTCGAACGCCTGATCGCGGGCAAGTGCGACGGCCGATGCGCCGTTTCTTGCGATGGTAGGGAGATGGCCGAGCCTCTTCAGGATGGCTTCGCCGACGTCGCAATTGACGGGATCGTCGTCGACCAAGAGCACGCGGAGCTGCCGCGATGGCGGTTGCAGCGCACCTTGCGCGATGCCGCTCGCGGCGAGGCCGAGCGGCACTTGAAGCGTGAACGTGCTGCCCGCGCCCGGCG
>NZ_JALBGZ010000744.1:0-2966 GCF_023006515.1 Bradyrhizobium sp. PRIMUS42 | reverse complement strand
CGTCGCGCCAGCGGCTAGGCCGCGGCGGTCGGGAAACCATTTCAGCGCGTTGCCGACGCAGGTGCCGTACACGGCGCCCGCGCCCATGCCGCCGATGATCGCCGCCGTGTAGAGCAAAGTGAGCGAGTCGGCGTAGGAGTTGAGGATCCAGGACAGCGCGATCATCACGCCGCCGAACATGACGACGATGCGCGGGCCGTATTTGTCGACGAACCAGGCCTCGATCGGCACCAGCCAGGTCTCGGTGACGACGAAGATGGTGAAAGCGAGCTGGATCGCGGCGCGTCCCCAATGATGGGCCGCATCGATCGGATCGACGAACAGCGTCCAGCCGTACTGCAGATTGGCGATCATCGCCATGCAGACGATGCCCATGCCGAGCTGGAGCCAACGGAAACCGGTGCGAAGAGGCGCGGCCGTGACGGCGCCGTCCGTGCTGGAAATCATCAAGAACCTCCCAACGCGCTTTTTCTGGTCGACATCGTTTGCCAAGATGACCTGATGTCGCAATGTTGTGGCTTATCGTCGCAAGCGCGGCGCCGAACTTGGTATACCATATTCCAGA
The DNA here is from genome assembly GCF_023006515.1 of Bradyrhizobium sp. PRIMUS42. Lineage (NCBI taxonomy): Bacteria > Pseudomonadati > Pseudomonadota > Alphaproteobacteria > Hyphomicrobiales > Nitrobacteraceae > Bradyrhizobium > Bradyrhizobium sp. PRIMUS42. Next base: position 2,401 of record NZ_JALBGZ010000744.1, on the reverse strand, counting down.
AAGCAAGCCCCAACTTGGCGTTCCAGCCAAGAAATCTGCGGTTCCGCCGTCCGGTGAAAGGCCTCGCGCAAACGAAAACGCCCGGCCGCGAGACCGGGCGTCTGCTCGATGAAGAGCTGTGGTGGAGCGCGTCAGACGGTCGATTTCGCGACCACGACCTTGCGCCAGGGTTTCAGCACCGCGATCGCCAGCAGCGAAGCCAGGATGTTGGCGCCGGCTGCGATGATGAACACGCTGTCCCAGGTGCCCGACGATTGCTGCATGTAGTTGCCGATCGGGACCAGCAGCGCGGCGGTGCCCTTCGCGGTGTAGAGCAGGCCGGCATTGGTGGTCGCGAACTTGGCGCCGAACGTGTCGGTGCAGGTCGAGGGGAACAGCGAGTAGATCTCACCCCAGGCGAAGAACACGAAGCCCGAGAGCAGCACGAACCAGATCGGATCGTGACCCCAGAGGTAGAGCATCCAGATGCCGAACCCTTCCATGCCGAAGGCGATGAACATCGTGTTCTCGCGGCCGATCATGTCGGAGATCCAGCCGAAGAACGGACGCGTCAGGCCGTTGAGGACGCGGTCGATCGTGGCCGCGAAGGTCACTGCCGTCATCGTCACCGCCATCAGCGTGACCGGCACGTTGTCGACCTTCCAGTCGGCCGCGATCGGCTTCAGGTTTGCCGTCACCATCAAGCCGCCGGCGCCGACGATCACGAACATGAAGTACATCAGCCAGAAGATCGGCTGACGCAGCACCTCGGTCGGCTGGTAGTTGCGGCGGGTCTGCAGCAGATTGGCATTCGCGACCACGTTCGGCACCTGGCCCGCTTTCGGCGCGAGCAGGAAGAAGGCGAGAATGCAGATGATGATGCCTTGGCCGAGGCCGAAATAGAGGAAGGTGGTCTGGAATCCACTGTCCTTGATCATGGCCTGGATCGGCGCGACCGTCAGCGCGGAGCCTGCACCGAAGCCCGCGGCCGTGATGCCCGCGGCAAGACCGCGCTTGTCCGGAAACCACTTCAGCGCGTTGCCGACGCAGGTGCCGTAGACGCCGCCGGCGCCGATGCCCGCGATGATCATGCCGAGATAGTAGCCGTTGAGCGTGGTGGCCTGCGCGTTGATCGCCCAGCCGATCGCGCAGAGCACGCCGCCGACGAGCACGACGATGCGCGGACCGTATTTGTCGACGAACCATCCTTCGATCGGCACCAGCCAGGTCTCGAACAGCACGAACAGCGTAAAGGCCCATTGGATCGACGCGCGATCCCAGCCGAATTTCTTCTGGATGTCGGGGACGAAGAACGTCCAGCCGTATTGGTAGTTGGCGATCATCACCATCGCCGCTACACCGACCGCCAATTGTGCCCAGCGATAGGCGTCGCTTACGCGCGCGACACTAGGGGCCGCTGCCGACTGCACCATGTCCGTCATTAAAAACCCTCCCGAACGCGCCGATCATTTTTATGCATGCGCTGGCGGGCATCCTGGTATGCATTATGCCAAGATTCAAGCGACGGACGGGGAGGTGCGGCGAAATAACGCGGGTCTGTTCACATGCGTCATGGCGTCCTGCTTGTAAAGCCCCATCGCTGCCGACGTGCTGACGGCAGCGGCCATTTTCCTATCCAAGCGATTGATTTGATAGACATTTTTTAGCAGGACGGCAACGCCGTGAGCGGGCTGGGAACGCCGGTGCGCGGGGCGATTTTCCCGCTCATGCGCTGCCCGCGCACGCCGACAGGGGGCGCTCGACCAGCGCACCTTCGCTGGAATTCTTTATTCCAGAAGTCCGGCCTGCGACGGTTTGGCAGTGGCGACGGCGCGAATCGCGCCTCACGCCATCGAGGTGCGCAGCCGGCTGTAGCCTTCCTGGATCGCGGACCAGAACAGGGCGACCAGGCCGAGCACCATGATCGTGCTGACGAGGCCGTTGGAGAAGAACACGTTGAGCGAGCCCTGCGACCCCAGCAGCGACTGGCGGAAGGCTTCCTCCGCCTTGTCGCCGAGCACGATGGCGAGCACCAGCGGTGCGAGCGGGTAGTTGCACTTCTTGAGCAGATAGCCGAGCACGCCGAACACCAGCATCAGCATCACGTCGAAGGTGCTGTTGTGCACCGAATAGGCGCCGATGGCGCAGAGCACCAGGATCAGCGGCGCGATGATGCCGAAGGGCACGCGCAGGATCGCGGCGAAGATCGGCACGCAGGTGAGCACGACGATGAGGCCGGCGAGATTGCCGAGATACATCGAGGCGATCAGGCCCCAGACGAATTCCTTCTGCTCGACGAACAGCATGGGGCCGGGCTGCAGACCCCAGATCAGCAATCCCCCGAGCAGGACGGCGGCGGTCGGGGAGCCGGGCACGCCCAGCGACAGCATCGGCAGCAGCGCCGAGGTGCCCGCGGCGTGCG
>NZ_JALBGZ010000743.1:0-2968 GCF_023006515.1 Bradyrhizobium sp. PRIMUS42 | reverse complement strand
CGCGTTGGCCGACGCCATGGCCAGGCCCGGCGCGACCCCCACCCAGCTACCGGCGTTGGCGGTGAAGAAGCCGCGAAAGTCGGGCTGAAGCAGTGCGGCCATACCTGCCAGGGTGGATGCCGCCAGGACGGCCGCGAGAACGCGCGGCACAATTCTGGAACGCAACTCCACTGGCGTATATTCGCTTGGGTCCGGCGCACCGAGCGGATCGGACAGGAAGAGCGGAATCGGATCGTCCTGCGAAAGATCGGCCCGTGCGGCGCGCGCACGGATAAATGACGCGGTCGGCGGATGTGATGCGGCTCGATTGGAGTCGAGCGCCCTCGACTCCTTCGACGGGCGGTATGCCGTCGTCTCCATGGTGATGCTCCCCATTACTAACGCAATGCAGGGCATTCCCGGCTTCAGTCTTTTTATTGTTGTCCAGAAGTGCCCCGCAAACTGGAGCCGGTAAATCGCCGTCTGAATCAGCCCAAAAGACGACGACGATTTGCGCGAATCGGGAGAGATTTGGGTTTGATTGCGGCGAAGCAGGGGAATGCACCGCAATTTTAGCGGGAATGGTTGAGGGCGCTTTACCAAGCGGTGGCGCACGAAAAAGCCGGCGCAGCTTCAGCGGCGCCGGCGATTTGAGCGGTGACAGTTGCGTGCGTAGCGACGGCGACGCCCACATCCTCAGGGATGCAGGATCACCTTGCCCATGGCCTGGCGTCCCGCGAGCACCTTCAGCGCGTCCGCGGTCTGAGCCAGCGGGAAGGTGCGATCGACATGCGATGAGATCTTTCCTTCCGCCGTCCACTTCACGAGCTTTTCGAGATTGGCGCGATTCTTCTCCGGATTCTGCCGCGTCCATGCGCCCCAGAACACGCCGCGGATGTCGCAACCCTTCAGCAGCGCGAGGTTCAGCGGCATCTTCGGAATGTCGCCCGCTGCAAAGCCGATGACGAGGAAGCGACCTTCCCACGCAATCGAGCGCAGCGCCTGTTCGGCATAGGCACCACCCACGGGATCGAAGATGATGTCGACGCCCTTGCCGCCGGTGAGCTTGCGCAGGCCCTCCTTCAGATCTTCCTTGGCGTAGTTCAACGTCAGCTCGGCACCATGCGCTTTCGCGAATTCGAGCTTCTCGTCCGACGAAGCGCAGGCGATCACCTTCAACCCCATCAGCTTGCCGAGCTCGCAGGCGGCAAGGCCGGTGCCGCCGGCTGCGCCGAGCACGGCGAGCGTCTCGCCCGGCTTTGGGCTGGCGCGATCTTCCAGCGCGTGCAGCGCCGTGCCGTAGATGATGATGATGCCGGCTGCGCGGTCGTAGTCGAGATTGTCGGGAATCTTCACGATCGAAGCCGCCGGCAGCGCGATCTTCTCGCGCGCGCCGTTGTGGCCGCAGGACGCGACGACGCGATCGCCGACTTTCAAATCGCTCACGCCAGGGCCGATGCTCTCGATCACGCCCGCGACTTCCGCGGCCGGCGAGAACGGGAACGGCGGCTTGATCTGGTACTTGCCCTGAATCATCAGGAGGTCGAAGAAGTTCAGCGCCGCCGCCTTGATCGCGATCACCGCTTCGCCGGGACCGGCCACCGGGTCCGGCACCTCAGTCAGCACGAGATCGTCGGGCTGGCAATATTGCGAGCAGAGGATGGCTTTCATGGCGGCACCTTGGGGCGTTTCGAGTGGAATTATAGTTGGCCCGGTTTTGCCGGATTTAGTGCGGCCCGACAATCCGGATTCTTTGTCTAAGACGGCTCGAGGGCCTATCCTCGTCATTGCGAGCGCAGCGAAGCAATCCAGACTATTTCCGCCGCACGGTCTCTGGATTGCTTCGCTGCGCTCGCAATAGACGGAGTGTGAGATATCGAGGATTCAAACGATGTTTGAAACAAGCCTGCTCAGGAACAAGCGCATTCTCGTCACCGGCGGCGGCTCGGGACTTGGCGCGGCGATGGGGCGTCGCTTCCTCACGCTCGGCGCCGAGCTCGTCATCTGTGGCCGCAAGCTCGATCGGCTGGAAGCGACTGCGGGCGAGATGCGCGAGGAGACCGGCGGCAAGGTCACCACCATCGCCTGCGATATTCGCGACGGTGCGGCCGTCGAGGCGATGATGGACGCGATCTGGCGTGAGGCGCCGCTCGATATCCTCGTCAACAACGCTGCCGCGACCTTCATCGCCCAGAGCGAGCATCTGTCGTTCCGCGCGGTCGACGCGATCCTGGCGCCGACGTTGCATGGCGCGATGTATTGCACGCTCGCCGCCGGCAGGCGTTGGATCGAGGCCAAGCATGGCGGCGTCGTGCTCTCGATCCTCTCGACCTCGACCATCACTGGCCGAGCCTTCACCGTGCCCTCGGCGATGGCGAAATCGGCGCTGCTGGCGATGACCAAAAGTCTTGCGGTGGAATGGGGGCAGAAAGGCATCCGCACCGTCGCCATCGCGCCGGGTCCGTTCCCGACCGCGGGCGCGTCGGGGCAGCTCCGCCCCGAAGGCCGTGACGATGGCTGGGCCGCGCGCAATCCGCTGGGACGTACGGGCGAGCACAGCGAGCTTGCCGATCTCGCCAGCTTCCTGGTCTCGGATCGCGCCGGCTACATCAATGGCGAGATGGTCGTCATCGACGGTGGAGCACATTTGCGCAGTTCCGGCGCCGAGGATTTGCTCGGCTGGACCGATGCGCAATGGGCCGAGCAGCGTGCCGCACGATCCAAAGGCTGATACCGCTAACTGCCTTCCCAAATTGGACTTTCCCCGCTATCCCTGCCACGGGGACAAAGCGCGACCGGGCCATCTTCCAGTCACAATATTGAGGGAACCACTCCAGCATGTGGCGGGTGCTGATTTTAGCTTTGATGACTGGCGTGGCGGCCGGGGGTATCGCCGATTCCGCACGGGCGCAGACGGCGCAACCGGCGCCCAAAGCTGCTCCAAAAGCGGCTGCGCCAGCGGCCCCAGCGGCGAAGTCGGCTGCAAAGC
>NZ_JALBGZ010000742.1:0-2976 GCF_023006515.1 Bradyrhizobium sp. PRIMUS42 | reverse complement strand
GGCATCATCGTGCTCGGCGGCTCGGTCGACACCGATCTGTCGGCGGCGCATCGCACGCCGGTGGTCGCGCACGCAGCCGATCGTCTGTTTGCGCCGGCCGAGCTCGCACGCCGGTATCCGAATGCGCGCATCGTGTTTACCGGCGGAACCGCGAACCTGGTCTCGACCGACGCCAGGGAAGCCGACTACTCCGCGCCGATCCTGGAAAATCTCGGCATAGCGAAGGAGCGCCTCATCCTGGAACGGAGCTCCCGCAACACCTGGGAGAATGCGATCTTCACCAGGCAGCTGGTGACGCCGAAGCCGGGCGAGCGCTGGCTGCTGGTGACCTCGGCCTTCCACATGCCGCGCTCGATGGGAATCTTCCGCAAGGCCGGATTTGACGTCGAGGCCTATCCCGTGGATTGGCGGATGGGCGGACGTGACGATCTTCTTTCCTTCACCAACATGGGTGCGGACGGGCTGGGCCGAACCGAAGTTGCGGTGCGCGAATGGATCGGCCTCCTGGCTTACCGTCTGATGGGCAGGACCGGCGAGTTGCTTCCGGGCCCCACCAAGGACTAGAACGAGGACCGCAAAACAAGAACACGCGGCGCGCGATCGCCGGTCCGGAGGAAGCCATGCAACAGCAGAATGCAGACAGCATCGATCTCGCCGGCCTCGTCGCCGATCTCAACAGCCTGCTGCGGCTGAAGACGACAGTGATCGGCATGAAGCTGTTCGCGCAAGCGGCGGAGATGGAGGCGATCCCGAAAATCCGGCGGCCGAATGCGATCCACACCACCGACCAGATCGTCTCGATGGCCGCACGGCTGGGCTGGACGGTCGGCATCACCGCCGATGATCTTGTCGGCGCGCAATGCCGCGCGGTGATCGGGCTTGCGCCGCAGGACGAGACATGGCTCGCCGGCGAAAATTATGTCGGGGTCTGGCACGGCACGGCCGAGGACGCGCGCAAGCGCCAGGAGGCGCTGGACGTGGTTCCGTTCGGACAATATCAGGCGCTCGCCGTCAGTCCGCTTGCGAGCGGCCGGCTCGATCCGCCCGACATCTGCCTCGTCTATGCGACGCCCGGGCAGATGATCATCCTGATCAACGGGCTGCAATATACCGGCTACAAGAAGTTCGAATGGGGCGTGGTCGGCGAGACTGCTTGCGCGGATTCGTGGGGCCGGGCGCTCAAGACCGGGGAGCCCAGCCTGTCCTTGCCATGCTATGCCGAACGGCGCTATGGCGGCGTGCCGGACGAGGAAATGCTGATGGCCTTGAAGCCGTCGTATCTCGCCAAGGCGGTTCTGGGCATGAAGGCGCTGGCCAAGAACGGCCTGCGCTATCCGATCCCGCCCTATGGCATTCAAAGCGACGTCCGTGCCGGCATGGGCGTGAGTTACGCGAAGAAGTAAAGGCCGATCATGAGCTCTGCGAAATTCGATATCGTCATCTATGGTGCGACCGGTTTCACCGGCCAGCTCGTCGCCGAGTATCTGACGAGGCACTACAAGACCGACAATTCGCTCAAATGGGCGATGGCAGGCCGTAGCCTCGGCAAGCTGAAATCGGTACGCGATGCGATCGGCGCGCCCGGGAATACGCCGCTGATCGTTGCGGATGCGTCGGACGCAGCCTCGCTGAAGGCGATGGCGGAGCAGACGATGTCGGTGATCACGACGGTCGGTCCGTATCAGCTCTACGGCGAGGAATTGTTAGCTGCCTGCGTCGCCACCGGCACGGATTATTTCGATCTCTGCGGTGAGCCGATCTGGATGCGGCAGATGATCGACAAGTACGAGGCGGCTGCGAAAGAGAGCGGCGCGCGCATCGTGTTTTCCTGCGGTTATGATTCCGTGCCGTTCGAGCTTGGGACCTTCTTCGTGCAGGAAGAGGCCAAGCGGGTGTTCGGCGCGCCGGCGCCGCGCGTGAAGGGCCGCGTGCGCGACATGCGCGGCACGCTGTCGGGCGGCACCGCGGCAAGTGCGAAAGCGACCTTCGATGCGGTCGCCAAGGACCTCAGCCTCGTCGCCATTCTCAACGATCATTTTGCGCTGACGCCGGGCTTCACCGGGCCGAAGCAGCCGAAAGGCAACAGGGCGATCCTGGAGGAGGATCTGCAATCCTGGGCCGCGCCGTTCATGATGGCGCTGATCAACACGCGCAACGTCCATCGCTCCAACATGCTGATGGGCTTTCCCTATGGTCAGGAGTTCGTCTACGACGAGATGGTCCTGACCGGTCCCGGCGAGAAGGGTGAGGCCAACGCCAAGCGCGTGATGGCCGCCAACGCCGAGAAGACCGGCCCGAACGCGCCGAAGCCGGGCGAGGGGCCGTCGAAGGAAGAGCAGGAGAACGGCCGCTTCGATCTGCTGTATGTCGCGATCGCACCCGACGGCCGCATGGTCCGCGCCGGCGTCACCGGCGACCGCGATCCCGGCTACGGCTCGACCTCGAAGATGATCTCCGAATGCGCGATCTGCATGCTCCGCGATACCACGGACGTTCCGGCAGGCTTCTGGACGCCGGGCGCAGCGATGCAGCACAAGCTGATCAAGCGGCTGCGGGACAATGCGGGGCTGACGTTTGAAGTGGAGCAGCAGGCGTAGCTTCCGTAGGGAGTTGCTCCCGCAGGGTGGGCAAAGGCGCAACGCGCCGTGCCCACCGTCTTTCTGTCGTTTAACGTCGCAAGTCGTGGGCACGCTTCGCTTTGCCCACCCTACGGCAGCGGGCGCTACACCGCCCGCGCATCATACGCGTACATGAAGTCCATGCCCTTGGCGCCGAGCGGCAACAGCCATTTCAGCATCTGATTGCGCATCCACGCGCCGGTGGCGCTGAATTCGCGCTTGCTGTTGCCGTTGCGGCGGGCCATCGCGACGACGGCTATGACGATTTCCAGGCGCAGATGGCGGAGTATTTCAAGTCGCCAAACAAGCATCCGCCGACGGTGCCGGAAACCGCGGCCTATTACCGCTCCAAGAACAT
>NZ_JALBGZ010000741.1:0-2978 GCF_023006515.1 Bradyrhizobium sp. PRIMUS42 | reverse complement strand
CCATTGGCGATGCTGCTGCTGATGCTGAGCGAGGGCGCGACCTGGGCCGTCGCGGTCTTCATCCTGCTCTACGGCGCCGGCAGCGGCGCGATGGCGGTGGCGCGGGCCACCATCCCGCTCGTGTTCTACGACCAGGCGGAATTCGCCAAGGCGATGTCGATGATCGCGCTGCCGCTCAATCTCGCCTCCGCGATCTCGCCGCCGCTCCTCGTCGGCCTGCTCACCCAGTTCGGCAGCCGCGGCGCGCTCGGTCTCACCTTCGTCTGCTCCTGCGCGACGGTGCTGATCCTGGTCCTGCTCGGCCGGCGACGGCCGCGGGTGGTGGCGGCGGCGCTGACCTGAGCCGATCAGGCTATATTCGCGGCGCGGAAAGTTGCGGACGGCAATTGCCTTCCGTCCCCGGCAGGAGATGGCCGTATGCCGCCAGTGCAGTGCTCAGCGCGCCAAAATGGTGTATCCGCAGGGAGCGCCGCTTCGAGCCGCCGCGCCAAGATCCAGTTCCCGGAGGAAATCGACATGTCGGCCCTGCCGCTTTCAGGCATCAAGATCCTTGACCTCACGCGCGTCCTCGCCGGGCCGTTGTCGGCCCAGATGCTGGGCGACCTCGGTGCGGAGGTGATCAAGATCGAGCGGCCGGGCACCGGCGACGACGCGCGCGCGTTCGGGCCGCCCTACCTGACCGATCCGGATGGGAAGGCCAACAACAACAATTCCTTCTACCTCTGCGCCAACCGCAACAAGAAGTCGGTCACGGTCAACATCGCCAAGCCCGAGGGGCAGGCCATCATTCGCGAGCTCGCCAAGGACGTCGACGTCTTCATGGAGAACTACAAGGTCGGCGACCTCAAGCGGTACGGCCTCGACTACGAGACGATCAAGGCGATCAACCCCGGCATCATCTATTGCTCGGTGACCGGCTTCGGCCAGACCGGTCCCTATGCGCCGCGCGCGGGCTATGACGCCATCCTGCAGGCGATGGGCGGCCTGATGAGCGTCACCGGCCATATCGACGGCGAGCCGGGCGAGGGCCCGATGAAGGTCGGCCCGTCGATCGTCGACTACATGACCGGCATGAACACCTCGATCGGGATTCTCTCGGCGCTCTACCATCGCGACGTCAACGGCGGGCAGGGGCAGCATATCGACGTCTGTCTGTTCGACACCGTCATCGCATCGCTGTCGCACTGGCTGCAGATCTACCTCGTCAACGGCAAGACCCCGCCGCGCCGCGGTACCTGGGGCAATGGCGGCATGCCGGCCGGCGTGTTCCGCTGCACCGACGGCGAGCTGATGCTGGTGGTCGGCAATGACGGCCAGTTCCAGCGCACCTGCGCCGTGCTCGGCGAGCCCGAGCTCGCCAACGACAAGCGCTTCATCAGGAACAACGACCGCGTCGTGCACGGCAAGGAGATCATGGCGATCTTCGCCGGCCTGTTCCTGAAGCAGCCGGTGGCCTACTGGCTGGAGAAGCTGGAGGAGGCCGGCGTGCCCTCGGGGCCGATCAACAATTTCGAGCAGGTGTTTTCCGATCCGCACGTCCAGTCGCGCGGCATGCGGGTGAAGACGCAGCACAAGTTCGAGCCCGATCTCTCGCTGATCCGCAACGCGCTGACCCTCTCGGGCACTCCGATCACCGAATATCGCGCTCCGCCGCTGCTCGGCGAGCACACCAAGGAAGTGCTCGGCGGCAAGCTCGGCTATGATGCGGAGAAGATCGAGACGCTGAAGCAGCAGGGGATCATCTAGCTTTGACGAAGCCGCGCGCGATCCCCGGGCTTGCCTGGGGCTTGCGGGCAATCCCCAGATAATCCCGGTCCGTAGTCGCACAGGCTTCCGTTCCCCGCGCGAGTCTGGTTCGATCCCTTCACGTGAGTCCGGGAGGGAAGTGAATGTCCTACACGATCGGGTTCCAGGCGAAGGACCAGAAGGCAATTCTGGCGACCGAGGCGGCTACCGCCAATCAGGCCGTCGCCATCGTTGCCGCACTGCGGCGGAGTGCCGAGGAAATCAAGTTCATCCGCTCGCCGCAGGAAGGCGAGATGGGCATCGAGATGCTGCTGCTGCTCGCCAAGGAAGAGGCCGAGGAGATGCCTCAGCGGGCCTAAACTCGCGGCAACTACACTTCGATCAAAAGCGAAGCATGCCGGCTGCAGAATAATGTAGTCAACGGTCAGTCTCGCTCGCACCGAAGGTGGTTGCCATGAAACGCGAAGCGCTCCGCGTCGAACCGATCTCGACGTTTCTCGACCGTCGCAACGCACCGGTCTCGCCGGTGACGCGCGCCGGCAACATGATCTTCGTTGCCGGCCTGCCGCCGTTCGACCCCGAGACGGGCGAGATCGCGGAAGTGCCGATCGAGCGGCAGAGCGAACTGATCTTGGAGCAGATGAAACTTTGCCTGCAGGCGGCCGGCGCCTGCCTCGACAACGTCATGAAGTGCAGCGTCTACAGCACCTCGACCAAGCATTTCGCCGCGTTCAACGCGGTCTATGCGCGTTATTTCCCAATCGATCCGCCGGCGCGGATCTTCGTCTGCACGCCGGAATGGTTCGGCCCCTTCGATGTCGAGATCGACTGCATCGCGATGACATGAGGTTACCGCGCCGCCACCCTTGACGGCGCCTTCGTCTCCGCCTTGCCCGCCGTCAGCGCCATCGTCGCCACGCTGACCACGCGCGCGACGACGTCCTCGACGTCGTCGAGATCGCATTTGCCTTCCGACAGTTTCGTCAGCCGCTCGCTCTCGCGGATGGTGTGGTGCGCCATCGCCAGCGCGAAGTTGAGGCCCCAGTAGATATCGACGTCGCTGCGCTCGGGCAGGGCGCGGCGCATCGCGCCGGCGAATTTCCGCAAATGGTCGATCTCGCGGTTCTTGATGCGGCGGATCGGCGGCACGGATTCGATCGAGGCGCGGATCATGAAGCGCGCCGCGGTCGAGCGCTGGTTCTCGGGACCGAGGCAGCCGCGCAGCGTCGGCC
>NZ_JALBGZ010000740.1:0-2991 GCF_023006515.1 Bradyrhizobium sp. PRIMUS42 | reverse complement strand
GCGCGACCGGTGCCCCGGTGCTGACGGATGCGGTCGCCGCATTCGATTGCGTTCTGGCGCAGGAGTTCGAGACCAGGACGCATTCGATCTTCGTCGGCGAGGTGCGCGGCGCGCCATGTAGGCGTCGACCAGCGCGCCGTCGATCTGGCGCGGATGCTTCATCGCATCCGAGACCGCCTGCTTGGTGATGGCGTTGAACACCACCCGCTCGATCTTCTGGTCCTTCAGCGCGCGCTTTTCCTTCAGCACCTCCAGCACGTGCCAGGAGATGGCCTCGCCCTCGCGATCAGGGTCGGTGGCGAGAATCAGGCGGTCGGCGTTCTTCAGGGACTTGGCGATGTCGTTGAGCCGGCCGGCCGCCTTGGGGTCGACCTCCCAGATCATCTTGAAATTGGCGTCGGGATCGACGGATCCGTTCTTGGCGGGAAGGTCGCGGACATGGCCGAACGAGGCCAGAACCTCATAGGACGAGCCCAAATATTTGTTGATCGTCTTGGCTTTCGCCGGCGACTCCACAATGACGATATTCATGTAGTTCCAGTAACTTACGGGGAAATATGGGGCCGAATTCGAAAGGATTCGGATCGGCCGTTTCGACCCGAACATGGGTGGTGCGACCCTCGCTGTCAAATCGAAGGGTGTTGAAAGGCGCCCGGATGGGAAAAGTTTCATATCGAGAAAGTTGCAAAATACCACCTTGGAGTTGCGGCCGATGTCGGCGTAATGTTTCTGCGGGGCATGGATTCGGGGTGGGGTCTGGTGACTAAGCCAGGAAAGAAACGGGCGCGCGCCGCATCGGGCGTGCCGGAGGGCTCGCGCCACGAGGAACCGGGCGAAGGCGGCGCCGATGAGGCGGTCGCCTTCATTGCCGAGCAGACGGCTGCCCTGCGCAAGCTCGCCGAGCGCCACAAGCTGCACGTGTTACATTATTTATTGGGCATGACGCAGCTGGAAGCCGACGAGCACTTAAGGCTGCGGAGCAGGCGCAAGCTGTCGTGAGCGCGACATGCTGTTAGTTCCGTCACCCCGTCATTGCGAGCGCAGCGAAGCAATTCAGACTGTCTCAGCGGAAAGACTCTGGATTGCTTCGTTACGTTCGCAATGACGGTGTCGCGGCAGTCGAACGCCGTCACGCCGACTGCCGGCGCGCGGGCCGCGGCTTCAACGTCGTATCAGCGGAGCTGAGCAGCCGCCCGTCCTCCGCGCGCATTTCGAGCTTCTTCACCGGGCGGCCCTTTGCGCGATCGACCAGGATGGTCGCGATCTCCTCCGGATGGTCGTCGAACTCCTCGCTCCATTGCCGCAGCGCCACCAGGATCGGGAAGGTACCGCGGCCCTTTGGCGTCAGCACATATTCTTGATAAGCGCTGCCGTCGGAGGCGGGGGCAGTCGTCAGAATGCCGTGATCGACCAGCGCGCGCAGCCGCGCCGACAGGATGTTCTTGGCCATGCCGAGCTTGCTCTGAAACTCGCCGAAACGGCGCTGGCCGGACAGCGCCTCACGGATGATCAGCAGCGACCACCAATCGCCGATCGCTTCCAGCGCCCGTGCGACCGGGCAGGAATCGCCTTCGAAGCTCGTTCGTCTCACCATCGTCTTCGTCCCACAACATTCGCCAGGTCCTGGCGCCGATCACGCGCTTGTGTGGTTGCATAATAAAACCATTTGCCCTAGATGGCAACCTAGTTTCATCATGAAACTGATGGAGGCGACCGTGAGACTGAAGAACAAGACGGCCCTGATCACCGGCGGCAACAGCGGCATTGGGCTTGCGACCGCGAAGCTGTTCGCGGCTGAGGGCGCGAAGGTGGTGATCACCGGCCGCAACAAGGCGACGCTGGAAGCGGCGGCGAAGGAACTGGGACCCAACGCGCTCGCGCTCGCCGCCGATGCCACCGACATCGCCGCGACTGAAGCTGCGATCAAGCAGGGCGCCGAAAAATTCGGCAAGTTCGACATCGTGTTCGCCAATGCCGGCATCGCCGGCGGCACGCCGCTGGGCGCGGCAACGCTCGAGGTGTTCGAGAAGGTCATCAGCACGAATCTCACTGGCGTGTTCTTCACCGTGCAATCCGCGCTCCCTCATCTCAACGACAACGCCTCGATCATTCTCAACGGCTCGGTGATCTCGGTGCTCGGCATTCCCGGTTACTCGGCCTACGGTGCCGCGAAGGCGGGCGTGCGCGCGATGGCGCGGATCATGGCTTCGGAGCTGTCGCCGCGCGGCATCCGCGTCAATGTCGTGGCGCCCGGCGCGATCCGCACGCCGATCTGGGGGCCTGCGATCGCGACGCCGGAAGCCGAGAAGGCATTCGAGAAGCGGATCGCGCTGTCGACGCCGCTCGGCCGTCTGGGCGAAACCGATCACGTTGCGAAGACGGTGTTGTTCCTGGCTTCGGATGATTCCGCGCACGTACAGGGCCAGGAAATCTTCGTCGACGGCGGCGCGGTAGCATCTCCAAGCGGCGCGCCGATTTATCGCGGCTGATCGCTCGCGCGAACCTGGTCGGGCGCAACGAGCGAGTTGCGCCCGAAGGTTCAGCCGTCGCTGAGCCCTATGCGGCGTGCAGGCTGGTTGCGGTCTGGAGCGCACCGCTGAGCGCCTTCTCGCGATGTTCCGGACCGACCTGGATGCCGTCGGCAATGATGAATTCGGCATCATGGATGCCCATGAAGCCGAACACGCCGCGCAGATAACTTTCGAGATGCTCCAGCGCCGCGGCAGGCGAGCCCGCGCCGTAATAGCCACCGCGCGAGATCGCGACGATCACGCGCTTGCCTCCGGCGAGTCCTTCCGGCCCAGCCGCGCCATACTTAAAGGTCTTTCCCGCCACCAGGATGCGGTCGATCCAGGCCTTGAGCTGACTCGGAATGGTGAAATTGTACATGGGCGCGCCGATCACGACGATGTCAGCGGTCAAAAACTCGTCCAGCGCAGCCGCGCTCGCGGCGAGGTCGGGCGCGAGTTCAGCCGGCACCGGGGCGCCTTG
>NZ_JALBGZ010000073.1:0-14787 GCF_023006515.1 Bradyrhizobium sp. PRIMUS42 | reverse complement strand
AGCGCCAGCGCATCGCAATCGCCCGCGCCGTCCTGCGCGATGCGCCGCTGCTGCTGCTCGATGAAGCCACCTCCGCGCTCGATGCCGAAAGCGAGACGCTGGTGCAGACCGCGCTGGAAGAGCTGATGCGCCACCGCACCACGCTGGTAATCGCGCATCGCCTCGCCACGGTGCTGTCCTGCGACCGCATCCTGGTGATGGATCAGGGCAGGATCGTCGAGCAGGGCACCCATGCCGAGCTCGTGGCGGTGAACGGGCTGTATGCGCGGCTGGCGAGGCTGCAGTTCGACGGGGCGTGAGGGGCTCAGAATGGTGCCTCGTTCGCCGTGTCATCGCCGTACGGCACGGGCGAGCGATCTAGGCCGTCTACCCGAAACCTGGTCGCGCGACGCGACGGTGTCGATGTCTGGTTTGCTCCTGGAACGACGCAGTTGTCGCCAATGAGCAGTGGCGTGATCGGCCCAAAGGCAGCCATTTCCGGACTCAGCCCAAATTCAAAGGTAGCGAGGCAGCAGGTCGCCAAGAGAAGATCTCAATGCGAATGCCGGTGGTGCAGATCGGGATAATGCGGGTGTTTATGCCGTAACGGCTTGTGCTCGTGCCAGTGGGGTTCATCGGAAGCTCCCGCGTGATCATGCCGGTGATGCTCGTCGTGAACATGCCCCGGCAATCAGCGCCGCGCCCGCATCCAATGAAGGGCCCTGACCTTCCCAGGACAGGGCTATCGCGCCGAGGACGATCGCAAGGCACCCGACAACAGGCGCCGATCGACGTTTTCGCGGAATACGCACCACGCAATCGCCTCGTCGCAAGACTCTCGACATTCAGCATCAATGAACCAGACGATGCCGGCGTTCGGCCAAGTCCGAGCATCAGCAATGCCGGACCCAGAATCCCGCCGAAGACAACGATGGCTATCAGCCATGGCACGTCGTGCCACCTTGGCGGAGCCTCCGGCACCGATAGCCCGATCCCGGTCCGTGCGACGTGGACCGCAGCAAGGCCAAGACCCGCACCGAACTAGAGCAGTCCCGCCAGCATCTGAGGATCGATGCCGGCGAGCAGTAGTTTCGAGAGGGGCGTTGCAGCACCGAACAGGAGGGCCGAACCAAGAGCCAACGGAACGCCAGGCAATTGAACAGACGATCGATCTCGCTGCATGTGCTTCGCCTTTCACGCGGTATCAATCCGCAGTGTATCTCGCGGTCAGGGAATGACCGTGCAAGCTTGCCGAAAAGACCACGATAGCCTTTGGCGACAGCTCCGTCTGAAGCTTTCCCGACATTATGTTGGGACTCGCCGGAGTGAGCGGAACGGTGACGGTCTTGCCGCCGTCCTGAATGGTTGCGCGACCCCGCATCTCCTTCGTCGGAAGTGGCGAACCATCATCGTCTCCAACATAAAAGACGATATCCGTCCTCCTGTGGACAAACTCGATCGGGTGTCCCTGTGATTTGACGACGGGGCCGCCGTTGCTGCCTTTCGCCTGTGCCGCGGCCAGGCTTGGCATGACAAGGTTCAGCATGGCCGCCATCACTGCCAGCATGGTGGGGAAAACGTATCTTCTCATTGGTAGCTCCTCGGGTGTTTGTGCGGACGTCAATAGGCTTCCGCGGTGGCGAACGTTGCGGCGTGTCCGGCGACCAGCCGCTCTAGCGGCTGTTTGCCGAACAATAGAAATAGGATCGGGGTCACAACCGTATCGAGGATCGTGGCGCTGAGCAGACCACCAAAGACCGTCACGGCCACGGGATGCAGGATTTCCCGGCCCGGCTCGTCTGCGCCGATCAAGAGCGGGGTGAGCGCCAGTCCCGCGCAAAGTGCAGTCATCAGAACAGGGCTAAGGCGCTCCATGCTGCCGCGAACGATCAGCCCGGTTCCGAAATGCTCGCCTTCATGAATGGCAAGATTGATGTAATGGGAGATCTTCAAGATGCCGTTGCGCGCCGAGATGCCGGCTAGAGTGATGAAGCCGACCATCGAGGCCACCGACAATGGTTGGCCAGCGATCTTCAAGGCAGCCACACTGCCGATCAGGGCGAGCGGTATGCCGCCCATGATGATCAGCGACAGCGCGGTTGATCGATAGCGGCTGTAGAGAACGGTGAAGATCATCGCCAGGGAACCCAGCGAGAGAATGCCGATGCGCCAGGACGCCTCCTGTTGCGCCTCAAACGCGCCTTCGAGGTTGGTGGTGTAGCCTTGCGGAAAATCGAGCTTCCGAATGGACTTTTGAATATCGGTGGCGATATCGGCGATGTCGCGGCGTCCGTCCCCGTTGCCGTAGACGACTATTCTGCGCTGGGTCCCCTCGCGCTGAATCTGGTTCGGTCCATCGGTCTCGATGACTTCAGCCAAAGCGCTCAGCGGCACGAATTCCAGGCCTGTCGGGATGAGCAGATTTTGTAGTCCCGTGGTCGAGCGGTCCTGCTCCGAAAGGCGCATCACGACGTCGAAACGGCGGTTGCCGTCGACGATCTGCGAGACCTTCCGTCCGTTGGACAGCGTATCGAGTGCCTGTGTGATCGCAGCCGGCGTCAGGCCATGAAGTGCGGTGCGGGCATGATCGATCTGGACCCGAACCTGGGGAATTAGCACCTGCTTCTCGACCTGGAGATCGACGAGCCCCGGGATCGTCGAAAGGCGCTGGCGCGACGTTTCAGCAAGGCGCCGCAACATCTCGATATCCTGCCCGAAGATCTTGAGCACGATCTGGGCACGAATACCCGACTGCAGATGATCCAGGCGGTGACTGATCGGCTGTCCAATCGCAACCGACGCCGGCAGCGCGGACAGGGCTTCCCGGATACTGGCGTAGATGTCCGCCTTCTGGCGTTTTGACGGAACGAGATCCACATCGATTTCGCTGAAGTGCACGCCTTCGGCGTGCTCATCGAGTTCCGCGCGACCGGTGCGGCGTCCGACCGACTTCACCTCAGGCACCCTTGCAAGCGATTGCTCCGCCAGCAGTCCAAGCCGCTGCGATTCCGCGAGCGAAATGCCCGGGTTGTATTGCAGCGAAAGCACGAGCGTCCCTTCGTTGAATGGCGGAAGGAAACTGCGGGGCATCTGGCTTGCGGCGTAGCCGGCGACCACGACCGCCGCCGCCACGGAGCCCAGCACCAGGCCCCGCCGTCCGAAAGCCCATCGAAGCGCCCGCCGATTCGCCTGCTTCAGCCTGGTGACGACAAAACTTTCGCGATCACCCGAATGGGTTCGTCCCGAAAGCAGATAGTAGGACAACACCGGCGTTACCGTGATCGACGTCAGCAGCGACGCAAGGATCGAGACCACATAAGCCACTCCGAGCGGCGTGAACAGCCGCCCTTCAATTCCCGGAAGTGCGAACAGTGGCACGAAGACGAGAACGATGATCGTCGTGGCGTAGACGATGCTGGAACGAACCTCCTGGCTTGCCCCGGAGATCACGTCCAGAACAGGACGCGGCGCGCTCGACGCGGCGTTCTCCCGCAGCCGCCGCAGGATGTTCTCAACGTCCACCACCGCATCGTCGACCAGCTCGCCGATGGCAATGGCGAGGCCGCCCAGCGTCATGGTGTTGATCGTGAGGCCGAAGGCGTGGAACACAAGGACCGTCGCGAGGATCGATATTGGAATGGCCGTCAGCGAAACGAACGCGGCGCGTCCGTTCATCAGGAAGACGACCAGGACCAATGCGACGACGACGGCGGCCTCGGCGAGAACGCGCTCGACATTGCTTATCGAGGTTTCGATGAAGGTGGCCTGACGGAATTGCACGTTTGTGACATTGATCCCCGAACGCATGGTGCGTTGCAGATTCCTCAGCGTGGCTTCGATGTTGCGCGTCAACGCCACCGTATCGGCCGCGGGCTGCTTCATGACGCTGACGATGACCGCCGGCTTGCCGTTATAGCCGGCGTCGCCGCGCTTGGTGCGCGCTGCGAAATCCACCGATGCCACCTGCTTGAGCAGGATCGGCTGCGCGTCGCGGCTGGCAACGACGGTGTTGCCGAGGTCCTCGATCCGTCTGGTGAGGCCGACATTGCGGATCAAATATTCGCGGCCATGCTGGTCAACAAAGCCACCGCCGCTGTTGGTGCCGAACTTTGCTGCGGCCTGCTCGATCTGATCGTGGGTGACGCTGAGCGCCTGCATCGTCGCAACGTTCGGGGTCACCCGGTACTGGCGGACCTCGCCGCCGATGGGAATCACCTGGGCGACGCCGGGAATGGCGAGGAGCTGCGGCCGGACGACGAAGTCCGCGATCTCGCGCACTTCCATGGGCGAAGCCGTGCCATCGCTGGTCAGGGCAATCAGCATGATCTCGCCCATGATCGACGTCACAGGGCCCATCTGGGGATTGACCGAAGACGGCAATTGCTCACGGATCAGCGCCAGCCGTTCCGAGACAAACTGCCGGGCGCGATAGACGTCGACGCCCCAGTCGAATTCCACATACACGACCGACAGGCCAACGCCGGAGACCGACCGCACCCGGATCACGCCAGGCATGCCGTTCATCGACGTCTCGATCGGAAACGTCACGAGCTGTTCGACTTCCTGGGGCGCCAGCCCCTCCGCCTCGGTCAGGATGTTGACGGTCGGACGATTGATGTCCGGCAAGACGTCGACCGAAATGGTCGGCAGGACGAAAAGGCCGTAGCCGACGAGCACGGCGGCAACCGCCAGCACGAACAGGCGATTGCGCAAGCTTGCCTGCACGATGAGCTTGAACATGGGCCGTCCCTACCGGATCTGGTTGATGAGGTCGGTACCGCGAACCACGATGCGTTCGCCCTGGTTGATACCGGCCGCCACGATCACGCGCGCCGCATCGACCGGCAGCACGCGAACCGGCCGCGGCTCGAAGCGTTCGGGCTCCTGGTGCAGCCAGACGATATTCTCGCCGCTGCCGCTGCGAACCACCGCATTGCGAGGGAAGATCAAGCCTGTAACCGCTGCGCCGCTCTGGACCATCACGCTCAGCGGCTGACCGATGTTGAGGCCTGTCGGCGGCTCCGGCATGGCAAACTGAACGACGGATGCATGCTGTCTCAGTGCCCGGCTCGTTCCAACGAAGGAGAGCGCAATCGGCTGGCCACTCGGTGCGGTGGCCGTCGCAGCTTCAGGCTCCTTCAAACCCAAGTCGTCATAGGCCAAGGCTTCGACCCACAGGCTCTTGGGATCGGCGATCTGGAACAGGACGTCCTGCGGCTGAATGACCTGGCCCGGCACGACTTTGGCCGAGGTGATGACGCCATCGGTCGATGCGCGCAACTCCTCGAACCCGGTGCGGGAATTTCGAACGGCTTCGCGGCGCGCCCGGAGCCCCTCCAATTCGCTTTCGAGGTCGTTGACCTGCCCTTGGGGCACCGCGCCCCGCTCGGCGAGCGGACGCAGGCGACGCAGCTTGTTTTCGGTGATCGCCGTCAACTGTTCGATCTCGCCGACCTTCTCGAGGATCGTAGTGCGGTCCGCAATCGGCAGATGCGGCTCGATCTGAATGAGCAGGTCGCCTTTGCTGACGGCCTGTCCGATCCGGGGTATGCCGCCGCCGCTCGGAACAACACGTCCCCCATAGACGCTTTGCACGAAGCTGCTGCGGTTGGGGTCGGCGATGACGCGACCGATCAGCGTGACGGCGGGACGAACAGTCTGCGGCTCGGTGGCGGCGGTCCGCACATCCAGCAGCCGCTGCGTCGGCTTGGCCGCGAAGACGGTGCCGTCTTGCAGGCGTCGCGGGGCATCGCTTGGGGCGGGGACATTCGGCGGATTTGCCTGCCTTGCGTTGATTCGGCTCTCGCCGAACGCGATGGCGGCGAGAATGACAAATGCGCCTGCCATCGTCGCTGAAACGGCCGCGGCCATGCTGAGACCACGCCGTCTCCAATAGCCAAACAGAAGGCCGAGCCCCACAGCGGCAAGTGCGGAGGCCACGCCGGCGGTTCGGCTTGAGAAGAGCCAGCCCTGCTCTTGCTGCAGCTCAGGGGGCGGGGCGGTGCCGGCACGTGTCGGCACCAGCGAATCCACCAGCAGGTCATTTCCCCTTGTGGCGTTGACCGAGAAAATGACTTCCACCGGTTCCGTCGGCGTGCCGTTCGGAACAACGGCAGTGTAAACGCCCTCGTCGGTTTTCGTAGCCGCGATCGCGGCGGAATCGCCGATCGTGACCTGCAAGACTGCGTCCGAGACGGGCTGGTTCGTGATGGGATCGTCTATGAAGACGGAAAGCTTGCCCTTTTTCAGAATGCCGACGATCTCGTAGAGTTCGGATCGCGCCGCAACCCTTGGGTAGGCTGACGACACGACGGACGCTTTTTCGGCGTCGCCGTGATCGTGCCCCTCATGGGCAATGGCCCCTGACAGGCCAACGAATATGGCTGCCAACCAAGCAAAGCCGGCCAGACCAAGACTGACGAGGCCAAGTTTTGTTTGGCCAACTCTTGCGGGCCGCCCTTGCGGGCAGCGCTGATTCCCCAACATGGAAAATTCCTTCAGACATGCGAAAAGTCGGCGGCCGAAGGGCCGCCCGGATTACGCGATGCTGAAGGTACTCGGTGGCCGGGTAAGTTCGTCGGGCCTGACGCCAACAATGGCTCGCGCAATCGGCAGCTCGACGGGGATCAGCACCTGGAAAGGGCTGAGCAGGGTCGTGAACTGCGGTGACGCAATCGAAGCGCCGAAAATGTTCCAAGCCAAGCTTGGAGCATCCTCGTCGTCATCGTGATCCGACCCGTCATGCACGTGGCCTTCGGTGCCGTCACCTCCGTGGGAGTGCACGTGACCCGCCAACTGATCGTGGAAATGCAGGGAACCGCTCAACGTGACGGAAGGCGCCGGCAATGCACCAATTGCCGCCTTCGCCTGCGAGATCGAAATCAGGGTCACCTGAAGCAGGAACGCCAATATCGCCACGAACATGGATGCTCTGGCGAGTTGAGGAAGACGTTGAAAAAGGCCTCGCTTCACAACAAGAATCTAGGTGTTCCTGGGCGCGCTTTCAAGCCGACGTTCCGTGCTTAGGGGCGTTACGTCAAAGCGTCATCCCCGTTCGCACCAAAATGCTCCCCTTGCGCCCGACGAATCAAGCGCAGCTCTGCTGCTGGCGGCGTAAGCCGTTGATTTCGCTATCGCCGGCTACTGTGCATGGGGTTGTTTTCGCAGATTCGGGTTGCAGCACGGACGATGACCGCGCGTCAGTCTAGGGACACTTCGGCGACAGCGCCGGCACGTTCGGCCAAGGCCAGTTCTTCCAGCTGCCGTCCTCGCCGACGCAGGCCGGCGGGGCAGGGTCGCTCGACGGCGCAGACGCATGCGTCGTCTCGCGCGCTGCGAAGCGCTGGTCGACATAGGCCGTCGACACATATCCGGCGATGATGACGCCAAGAAAGACCGAGGAACCCTGGGCGAGATCGCGCAGCTTCATCGATCGTCTCCGTCCGCTTGTCATCGTTGCTCTCGCACCAACGACTAGAACACGTCCCCGGATCCAAACGTGACCCGCCTCGCGCCCGCTAGAATCACGCCCGCCACGCCATCTTCAGCACCGGCCGGCCCGAGGTCGGATTCACGTCGTCGCCCGCGTGAGCAAAGCCATTGCGCTCGTAGAAGCGAATGGCGCGGGAATTGTCCTTGTTGACGAGCAGCGTGATGCCTGATGGCGACAGGCGTTTCGCTTCGTCGACCAGCAGCCGGGCCGCGTCCGAACCCCAGCGATCCGGATCGACCACGAGCTGGTCGAGATAGCCGTCGCCGTCGATGGTGACGAAGCCGGTCAGCGCGCCGTCCTGCTCGGCGACGACGATCGAGGCGTTGGGTACCAGGTCCTTCAGCCAGCGCTCGCGCCACCATTCGAGCCGCGCCGCGAAGTCGATCTGCGGATAGGCCTGCTGCCAGGTGCGATGCCAGAGGTCGATCGCGGCGGCTTCGTCGGAGGCCGCGTAGGGGCGGAGGTGGAGGGCGCTCACTACCGCTCCGTCAGCTTCAGCTCGATGCGGCGATTGCGCTTGTAGGCTTCCTCGGTGTTGCCGGGATCGAGCGGCTGGAATTCGCCGAAGCCGGCCGCGACAAGGCGCTGGGCGGGCACGCCGAGCGAGACCAGATATTGCACCACCGAGATCGAGCGTGCCGCCGACAGGTCCCAGTTCGACTTGAAGTTCGCACCGCTCACCGGGCGCACATCGGTGTGGCCGTCGACCCGCAGCACCCAGGGGATCTCGTTCGGGATCTTCTTGTCGAGCTCGATCAGCGCGGTCGCCAATGTGTCGAGCTCGGCGCGGCCCTCGGGCAGGAGCGTCGCCTGGCCGGTGTCGAAGAACACTTCGGACTGGAACACGAAGCGGTCGCCGACGATGCGGATGTCGGGCCGGTTGCCGAGGATGGTGCGCAGCCGGCCGAAGAACTCCGAGCGGTAGCGCGACAATTCCTGCACGCGCTGCGCCAATGCGACGTTCAGGCGAGAACCGAGATCGGCGATCCGGTTCTGCGATTCCTTGTCGCGCTTCTCGCTGGCATCGAGCGCCTCTTCCAGCGCCGCCAGCTGCCGGCGCAAGGCGCTGATCTGCTGGTTCAGCACCTCGATCTGTGCCAGCGCCCTTGCCGAGACCGCCTTCTCCGAATCCAGCGCCTTGCCGAGCTCGGAGGTCTTGCCTTGCGCGTCATTGCCGGCGGCGGCCAGGCCGTCATAAAGGCCCTTGATGCGGTCGCGCTCGGTCTCGGCCGAGGCGAGGCCGGCCTTCAGTTGCGAGACCTGGTCGTCGAGCGTGAGCTTGCCGAGCTTTTCCAGTGACAACAGCTCGTTGAGCTGCGCGATCTTGGCATTGAGTTGCTCCAGCGCCTTGTCCTTGCCGGTGACCTCCTGCGACAGGAAGAACTGCACCACCAGGAACACCGACAGCAGGAATACGATCGACAGCACCAGCGTCGACAGTGCGTCGACGAAACCGGGCCAGTAGTTGAAGGCGCCGTCGCTGCGGCGGCCGCGCGCTAGAGCCATTTAGTTCTCCGCTTCTTCTCTCGTGTCCCGGACGTAGCTAGCAGCGTGCAACGCTGATACGCAGAGCCGGGACTCATATTGTTCCCTGACGCTGGGCCCCGGCTCAGCGATGCATTACTGCGTGCTGCATCGCGTCCGGGGCACGATACCGTCTCAACTCTTTTCCGGTTGGCGGGCGATGCGCTCCAGCAGGCGCCGGATCTCGCGGTTCTGCTCGCCCTGGCCGTCGGCCCATTCGCGGATCATCTGCTGCTCGGTGCGCATGTGTGAAACCAGGGCCTGGATGGCTTCGGCAAGACTTGCCATTGCCGCCGTGGTGCCGCGGCTGGCGCTGCCTTCCTCGAGCACGGAGCGTAAGCGTTCGACCGCGGCCTGGAGCTAGCCGCTGGCGACCCCGCCGCCGCCGGAAGCGACCGCGACTTCGCCGCTGCCATATTCCCGCACCGTGGTGGCGAGCCAGTCTTCCAGGTCGGTGTAGAAGCGGTTCTGCGCCTGGCTCGATTGCAAATCGAGGAAGCCGAGGATCAGCGAACCGGCGAGGCCGAACAGGGAGCTCGAGAACGAGATGCCCATGCCGCCGAGCGGGGCGGCAAGGCCCTCCTTCAGCGTGTCGAACAATGCGCCGGAATCGCCGCCGACCTTGAGCCCGTCGATCACCTTGCCGACCGAACCGACCGTTTCGATCAGGCCCCAGAAGGTGCCGAGCAGGCCGAGGAAGACCAGCAGGCCGGTCATGTAGCGCGAGATGTCGCGGGCTTCATCCAGGCGGGTCGCGATCGAATCGAGCAGGTGCCGCATGGTGGTCTGGGTGATCGACATCCGCCCGGAGCGCTCGCCACCGAGGATCGCCGCCATCGGCGCCAGCAGTTTCGGGTGCCGCGCCGGCGCCAGGCCGGGATCGGCAACGCGGAAATTGTTGACCCAGGACACCTCAGGGTAGAGCCGGATGACCTGGCGGAAGGCCAGGATGATGCCGATGAACAGCACGCCGCCGATCAGGGCATTGAGCCCGGGATTGGCGAAGAAGGCCTGGATGATCTGCTTGTAGAGCACCACGCTGACCAGCGTGCACAGCACCAGGAAGACCAGCATCCGCACCAGAAAGACGCTGGGTGAGGACAGTTTAGTGTACTCGATATCCATGGTGGAGCGGGAAGTGCCAGGCGGCATGGCCGGAATCATCCATTACGAAAGCTTGCTTGCGTGCGTACTATGGCACAGCGCCGGCCCAAAAAAAGCGCCGGATGCGCCGATTTCGGGGGTGGTTCGGGGAACCCGGAGCGGAAGCGGCGCTTTGATAGCCAGGTATCTGCAGAAGTTCGCCATTCGGGGGGCGCATGAGCGTCGTTTCCGCGATCATCGGGACTGCCGAACGCGTGCCGCTGCCAGACGTGGTGATCCGCGCCGCGATCCAACGGCTGTGCTCCCGCAGCGCAACCCGCCTCGCCGCGCATGATGCGGCCGCCGATGCCGCCTTCGCCGGTCGGATGATGCTGCGGCCGATCGCCGAGGGTGCCCCGGCCGGGTTTGGCGAGGTGCCTGCTTCGTTCTTCGCCGACATGCTCGGCCCCAGCCGCAAATATTCCTGCTGCTTCTACAAGACCGATGCGACCACCCAGCAGGAGGCGGAGGAGGAGGCGCTGCGACAGACCGTCGAGCATGCCGGTCTCGCCGACGGCCAGACCATCCTCGAGCTCGGCTGTGGCTGGGGCTCGCTGTCGCTGTGGATGGCGCGGCAGTTTCCGCACGCTGAGGTGACGGCGGTGTCGACCTCGCAGGTCCACCGCGCCCATATCGAGGAGCAGGCGCAGCGGCGCGGCTTGCTGAACCTGCGTGTGGTCACCGCGGACATGAACGTGTTCGCGCCCGACGGCCAATTCGATCGCATCGTCTCGGTCGAGATGTTCGAGCGGATGATGAACTGGCGCAAGCTGATGACGCGCCTGCGGTCATGGCTCGCGCCGGAGGGCCGCTTCTTCATGCAAATCGTCACCCATCGCTCCGGCTCGCAGCTGTACGACCGGCTCGATCGCGACGACTGGATCGCGCAGCACGTCTTTGCGGGCGGGCTGATGCCGAGCCATCACCTCGTCAGGCAATTCGACGACATCTTCACCGTCGAGAAGGAATGGTGCTGGAGCGGCACGCATTATCAGCGCACCGCGAACGACTGGCTCGCCAATTTCGATACGCATCGCGACACCATCGAGGCGTCGTTGCGCAAGGCCTTTGGCGAACAGACCTGCCAGTGGATGCGGCGTTTGCGCTGGTACCTGCTCGCGACATCGGGCCTGTTCGGCTATGCCGATGGGACCGAATGGGGCGTCAGCCAATACCGGATGAAAAGCGCCGGACCGGATTGACCTTGAAAGAACTCGTTAAGCGTCTTTCGTTGCGCGGACGGCACAGGCCGGGTATTTCTTCGAGCAAACACGTTTCGATTGTTGTCTGATTGTTTCTGCTCACCTAAGGGTCGCAGACGTCCTTCGTGAACCACACGACAAGAAATCTGCACCCTCGAACGGTGTGGACCCAATTGGAATAGTGCATGCGCGAATGCATCCGGGCTGCGACGATCCGACGACAAGATGAAGACCAGCTCAACAGGAATCAGCTTCGGACCAGACTATTTCCCCTCAGCACCCGAATATTTCGCTTGCTCCTGGCCAGCCTGTCGGCGGCGGCGCTGACGGCCGCCGCAACAGGATCGGCCTCGGCCCAGGCCAACTGGACCGGCGCGACCAGCAATGACTGGATGGTGGGGAGTAACTGGACGACCGGAGCCCCGCCCACTCCAGGTCAAACCATCAACATTGGTGTCGTGGGAGCGCCGCCGATCAGAGAGACGGTCCTCGGCCTCGGCGGCCCCGTCAGCGTCTCGGTGGGGACTACGAACATTGGCAACAGCGGCGCAACGGCCGGCAATCTGACGATCCAGAACGGCAGCACGCTAACTAGCACTGCCTCAACCCGGATCGGGATTTCGGCCGGAAGTACGGGAATCGCGACCGTCACCGGACCGGGGTCGCGATGGAATATCCCCAGCGGTACATTTTTTGTCGGCTTTCTCGGCGCCGGCACGCTCAACATTCAAAACGGCGCGCAAGTCGTTACGGGGGTGGGCACGGTCCTGGGCAGCGGCGCTCCGTCTTCCGGCACCCTCAACATCAGTAGCGGTGGCATGCTGGAAACTCAGTCCTTGCGGGGTGGAGCCGGCGCGAGCCAGGCCAACTTCGACAATGCTATCCTGCGGGCAAACGCCAGCAACGCGACCTTCATCAACGGATTTTCGGGCACCAAGCTCAACATTCTCGGGGGCGGGCTGACGATCGACGCCGGTGCATTCACGATTGGCACCGATGCGACATCCGCCTTCACGGGTGTCGGTGGACTGACCAAGATCGGCACCGGCACGCTGAACCTGGCGGCCTCCAGCGCATACACCGGCCAGACCGTGATCCAGGCGGGCATCCTGGCGCTCACCGGCGCGGGCGCCATCAGTAACTCGAGCCGCGTCGTCGCGAACGGGACGTTTGATATTTCAGGCTTGGCCGCCGCCGGCACCAGCATTCAGAGCCTCGCTGGCAGCGGCGCCGTGACCCTGGGCGCGAAGAACCTGACGATCACCAACGCCAACGACACGTTCGCCGGGGTGATTGGCGGCACGGGCGGCGTGACCGTGACTGACGGCACCCAGACGCTGTCGGGTGCGAATGCTTACACCGGCGCGACCAATGTGAACGGCGGCACTCTGCGCGCCGGAGCCGCGAATGCATTCAGCACTGCTTCGGCTTTCAACGTGGCCTCCGGCGGCGCGCTCGATCTTGCCGGCTTCAATCAAACGCTCGCTTCGCTCGACAATGCCGGCACCGTCACCCTCGGCGGTGCGCCGGGAACGACGCTGACCGTGGCCGGAAATTATGTCGGCAATGGCGGCACCGTGCAGCTCAACAGCCGGCTCGGCGGCGACGGCTCTCAGACCGATCTGTTACGGGTGCAGGGAAGCACGTCCGGCTCGTCGTCGCTGCGCGTCACCAATGTCGGCGGCGCCGGCGCGCAGACCGTCGAAGGCATCAAGGTGATCGATGTGGTCGGCGCGTCCAACGGCAGCTTTTCGCTCTTGGGCAGCTACGTGTTTCACGGCGAGCAGGCGGTGGTCGGCGGCGCCTATGCCTATACGTTGCAGAAGAACGGCATCGCCACTCCCGGCGACGGCGATTGGTATCTACGCTCGAGCCTGATCAATCCGCCGGTTTCGGTACCTCCCGGTCCGCTCTATCAGCCGGGTGTTCCGCTGTACGAGAACTATGCACAGGTGCTGCTAGGCTTGAACGAATTGCCGACGCTGCAGCAGCGCGTCGGCAACCGCTATTGGGGCGGCAGCGATGCAATGGCGCGCGCCGGTGTCGCGCCGGTATCTGGGGCTGCTTCGCCAGCGCCCACGGCGTTCTGGGGTCGCATCGAAGGCGGGCATTCCGACTTGCAACCCTCCAACACCACGGGGTCCACGTACAAAGCCGACCACTTGAAAGTGCAGACGGGACTCGATGGCCTTGTGCTGGAGAACGAGCGGGGTCGGCTGCTTGTCGGTCTCACGGCGCAATATGGCCTGACCACCGCCAATGTTGCTTCGTTCTTCGGCAATGGTCGTATCCGCGTCGAGGGAACGGGTGTGGGTAGCACGGTGACGTGGTATGGCGACAACGGCTTCTATGTCGACGGTCAGGCGCAGTCGATGTTCTACCGCAGCGATCTGTCCTCCGTGTTGGCCGGCAGCCTGACGCACGGCAATGAAGGGTTCGGCCATGCCTTCAGTGCTGAAACCGGCAAGCGGATCGGCTTCGGCAACGGCTGGTCGCTGACGCCGCAGGCGCAGCTTGCCTATTCGAAGGTCGTTTTCGACGGCTTTGCCGATCGGTTCGGCGCGCCCGTATCGTTGCGTGATGGTGACAGCCTGCTCGGCCGCGCCGGTCTTGCGCTCAACCATCAGAGGACCTGGAACGACGGCACGGGTATCGTGCGGTCCGATGTCTACGGGATCGCCAATCTGAGATACGAGTTCCTCAACGGCACCACCGTCGATGTCGCGGGCACCAGCTTCGCCAATGCGCAAGATCGGCTGTGGGGCAGCATCGGCGGCGGCGGCACCTACAGCTGGGCTAACGGACGCTACGCAATCTTCGGCGAGGTCTCCTACAATGCGAGTCTCAACAACGGCTCCGACAACCGCAACTACAAGGGCACCGGGGGCTTCCGCTTGACCTGGTGACGCATGCGCTTGCAGCGGAACGTTTGCCACGATGGAACCAAGCACGACGGTGGGGCCGCAGATGGTTCAAGTTGATTAACGGCCTCGTTGCGCTGTTCCGTCGCAGCACGCAGCGATGGAACCCCGATTCACGATCAAGTGACACGGCAAAAGCCGTCTGAACTCAATGTCATACGCTGTGTGACAATGAGCCGCCCGCGTCATGCGTTGCATCGCAGCAGATGCATTCTATTTTGGCGGCGTCAGCCGCGTGCAAAACGGCCCAGAACGGGCCTCGCGCGGAGCATGATCAGTTTCAACAATATCGGGGCACCCCACTTCATGTCAGGACTTCGTGCGCGATCGGCATGCGTTGCAATGATGCTCGCGGCCCTGGCGCCGCTGCTCGCGGGCTGTGACGAATCCAGCTCCGCCGTGTCCGCCGCTCCGCCGGCCCACCCTGACGTCAGCATCGTGATCGTCAAGCCGCAGCCCAGTCGATGGCGAGAGAGATCTCCCCGGGGCGCAAATTCCGGATCTGCAAATCGCTCATCTCGCATTG
>NZ_JALBGZ010000739.1:0-2993 GCF_023006515.1 Bradyrhizobium sp. PRIMUS42 | reverse complement strand
AGGTGCAGTCACGGCCGGAGCCGGACTGACCGGGACAGGCTGAGCCGCCGATTGCGCCGGTGCCGGCGGGGTTTGCGTCTGGGCGGAAACAGGAGATGCGAGCCAGGCGGCCGCCAGCATCGCGGCTGCGGCAAGGCTTGCTTTGGAGGTCATGGTCTTCATACTTCGGCCCAGTAGCGAATGAGGTTGTGATAGATACCTGTCAATTTGACCGTTTCGGGATCGTCACGCCCGAGCCGTTCCACCAGCGCCTGTATCGCGGTGTCGAGGTCAAAGATCATGCTCCGGGCTTGATCGTCCCGTATCATGCTCTGAAGCCAGAAGAAAGACGCAACCCGCGTTCCCCTCGTCACGGGGGTGACGAGATGGAGGCTGGTCGAGGGATAGAGCACGCAGTCGCCGGCTGGCAACTTCACTTCGTGCGAGCCGTAAGTGTCCTCGATCACAAGTTCGCCACCGTCGTACTCTTCCGGCTCGGCGAGGAACAGCGTGACCGACAGGTCTGTGCGGATGCGAAGGCCGGTCAGACGGTCACCGCGGATTGCGTTGTCGACGTGCAGGCCGAAATGGTGGCCACTGCTCGCCGCATAGCGGTTGAACAACGGCGGGAAGATCTGGAGCGGGATTGCCGCCGCGAGGAAACGCGGATTCGACGTCAGCGCCGAGATGATGCGGTTGCCGAGTTTTCGCGCGACGTCGCTATCGGGCGGCAGTTGCTCGTTGCGCTTGACCATCGCCGACTGCGCGCCGGCGGTGGAGCGGCCGTCCTCCCATTCGCTCGCGTCCATGATGCGGCGGAAATCCGCCACATCATCCTTGCTAAGAACGCCCGCCAGGCACGTCAACATGATCAGAACTTCGCTGTGGTCACGACATAGAACGCCCGGCCGGGCGCGACCGCCACGAACGGCACCGCGCTGCGATAGAACGAGTCGTAATAGAGCTTGTTGGTCAGGTTCTGCGCGTAGAACTTCATGGTCCAGTTCTGGTCGATCTTCTTCTCGACGAACGCATCGAAGCGCCAATAGCTCGGCAACTCGTTCGTGTTGGCCGCAAAGGTGCCGCCGTAAACCTTCGAGCGGTACACCGCCTGCCCGCCGAGCTCCCAGCCGCCGTCGAACTTGTACTTGGTCAGCATGCTGAACGACTGGTGGGCAACGTTGGCAAGCTGCAGGCCGAGATTCGAGGCAACGCCGCTCTGCGTGACCTTCGACTGCATCAACACCAGGCCGCCAAAGATGCTCCAGCGATCGGTGATCTTGCCCTCGGCTTCGATGTCGATGCCCTGGATCCTATAGGCCGCGCCCGATGTCAGCAGGCCGGCGACGGTCTCGCGCGCGTTGTCCTTGGTGGTCTGGAACAGCGCACCGGTCACCAGCAGGTGGCGATCAGCAAGCTCCCATTTGGTGCCGAGCTCGATCGCCTTGTTGCGCTCGGGCCCGAGCAAGAGAGTCGAGTTGGGCGGAACACCGCCGTAGTCGGTGGCGGTCGCGTCTAGTTCAGAACCGAACGGATTGGCCGAGGTCGCGTAGGCTGCATAGATGCTGCCGATCGACATCGGCTTGTAGACCACGCCGACGTTGTAGTTCACCAGATCGGCGTTCTGCTTCACATAGCTGGCATTGTTCGACGCGCTCTGGCTATAGCCGTCGTAGCGCACGCCGCCGTTGACGATGATAGTGTCCTGCCAATTCGCGGTGTCCATCACATAGACGCTGCTGGTGTTGACACCGTAGCGCGTTGGATTTCCGACCAGTGAGGGCGTGCCGAAGCCGGAGAGGTTAGTGTACTGAGGCGAATACAGATTGACGCCCGAGATGGCCCCGGCGCTCGTGAAGGGCGAGCCGGCCAGCTCCGCCGCGAGACCGGCATAGCGGTCGATCGAGATGTTCTCGTTCGCATACTCGACGCCGAACACGGCGGTGTGCTTGACCCCGCCGGTGTCGAGCTTGAACGTGGCCTCGTCCTGGTTGGCCCACACGTCCACGTTCTGGTAGCGGCTCTGCGCGCTCGCCGTCGTGGTCCAGAGCAGCGGATTGGGGCTGGTCGTAATCGGGTTCTGCGGTAGCGTGCCGATGTAGTTGAGCACCGAGTGCTCGCCGCGCACCTTGCTCGTCAGCGTGATGGCCTCGTTGACCTTGTACTCGATGATGCCGGTGCCGAAATCCTGTCGCGCGGTCTGGAAGTCGCGGTTGAGGAAGCCGTACCAGTTGCCGCGCGGAATGCCGGCCGAGGTCACCGGCACATTTCCCTGCCTGTAAAAGGGCACGCCGAAATCGGGATAGCCGCTGAGATCGGTATGGACATAGTTCGTGGTGATCTTGATGTCGCTGGTCGGGGTGTACTTGGTCGAGATGAAGGAACCCCAGCGATTGTCGGTCACATAGTTGCGGCCGGCCACGTTGGCGTCCTGGAACAGGCCGCCGGTGCGCACCGAGAAGGTCGGGTCGATGACCTGGTTGACGTCGAGCGTGACGCGCTTGGTCATGTCGGTACCGAACTCGGAATCCACGCGCTGGAAGTTGCGATCACCGGCCTGCTTGGTGACGATGTTGATGGCGCCGCCGGCCGTGCCGCGGCCGGCGTAGGACGATGCCGGCCCGCGCAGAATTTCGATCTGCTCGGTGAAGAAGTTCTCACGGATGGACACGGCGGGATCGCGGATGCCGTCGATGAACACGTCGTTGCGCGCGTCGAAGCCGCGGATGAAGAAGCGGTCGCCGAAGGCGTTGCCGCCTTCGCCCGAGCCCAGCGTCACGCCTGCGGTGGAGCGGCCGATCTCCTTGAGCGTCGTCGCGTTCTTGTCCTCGAGCACTTCCTTGCTGAGCACCGTGATGGACTTGGGGGTGTTCAGCATCTTCTCGGGAAACTTGCCCGAGGCCTGGACGTGGTCGACCTTGTAGGGCGCGGCCGGATCGGCATAGGGATTGCCGTCGGGAGCGCCTGACGGCGCGGTCGGCGCCGCCTGCTGGGCCGCCTGTTCGCGTTGCGCG
>NZ_JALBGZ010000738.1:0-2996 GCF_023006515.1 Bradyrhizobium sp. PRIMUS42 | reverse complement strand
ACCGAGGTCGCGGTGTCCTCGGTGCAGGCGGCGCTGCAATATCTGCTGCGGCAGGAAGCCGCACGCGGCAAGCTCTCGCCGCCCAATCCCGAGGCGCCCGAAGTGGGCTGCGGGCTGATCGTGCTCGCCATGGGCAAGATGGGCGCGGGCGAGCTGAACTATTCCAGCGACATCGATCTCATCGTGTTCTTCGATCCTGATGCGACGACGCTGGCGGCGGACATCGAGCCGCAGCCGTTCTTCGTCCGGGTCACGCAAGGCATGGCGCGTATCCTGCAGCAGCGCACCTACGACGGCTACGTCTTCCGCGTCGATCTGCGCCTGCGGCCCGATCCGTCCTCGACCCAGGTGGCGATCTCGCGGGACGCCGCGCTGAACTACTATGAGCGGGAAGGGCGCACCTGGGAGCGCGCCGCGATGATCAAGGCGCGTGCCTGCGCCGGCGATCCCCGGGCGGGCGAGGCGTTGCTCGCCGAGATCGCGCCCTTCGTCTGGCGCAAGCATCTCGACTTCGCTGCGCTCGCCGACGTCCACGACATGAAGCGGCAGATGCAGACGTATCGCGGCCAGAGCGAGGTCGCGGTGGAGGGACACAACGTCAAGGTCGGCCGCGGCGGCATCCGCGAGATCGAGTTTTTTGCCCAGACCCAGCAATTGATCGCCGGAGGCCGTCATCCGGAATTGCGGGTGCGGCCGACGCTTAGAGCGCTCGACATTCTCGCCTCCAGCAACTGGATCACCTCCGCTGCGCGCGACGAACTGACCATTGCGTACGAATTCCTGCGCCGGGTCGAGCATCGCATCCAGATGATCGCCGACGAGCAGACCCATACGCTGCCCGAAGACAAGGACGCGGTCGAGCGTTTCGCGCGCTTCTTCGGTTATGCGGATCGCGAAGCCTTTGCGAGCGATCTGCTGCGGCAGCTCAAGATCGTGCAGGGGCACTACGAAAAACTGTTCGAGGGCGACGATCCGACCGGGACGGCCAAGCTGCCGGCGCTCGACTACAGTGCAGGTCCCGACGATCCGCGCCTGCTCCAGCACCTCGCAACGCTCGGCTTCAAGAAGCCTGCCGCCGTCGCGCAGACCGTGCGCGACTGGGTCTCCGGCGACTATCGTGTGTTCCGCAATGAGGCGACGCGGAACGCCTTCGTCGAATTCGTGCCGGCCCTGATCGACGGTCTTGCCCATGCCGAGGAGCCGGATCGCGCCGTCGTGGCGTTCGATCAATTTCTTGGGGCGCTCCAGCGCGGCGGCCGTCTGATCACGCTGCTCGGCCAGAACCGTGATCTCGTCGCGCTGGTGGCGCTGGTGCTGGGCGCTGCACCCCGGCTCGGCGAGATGCTGGCACGGCAGCCGCAGCTGATGGACGGCCTGATCGATCCGCGCTTCTTCGGCGCCATGCCGGACCGGCAGGAGCTGTCGGGACGGTTAGCTGCGACCGTGCAGGATGCCGGCTCATACGAAGAGTTCCTCGATCGCCTGCGCCTGTTCGGGCAGGAGAGCCTGTTCCTGATCGGCACGCGGATCCTCTCCGGCACCGTCTCGGCGCAGCAGGCGAGCACGGCCTTTGCCGATGTCGCCGAAGGCATCGTCCACACCGTGCATGGCCTCGTTGCGGAGCGCTTTGCCGCCCAGCACGGCCGTATCAAGGGCCAGGAGACAGCGATCATCGCGATGGGCCGGCTCGGCAGCCGCGAGATGACGGCCTCGTCCGATCTCGACCTGATCCTGCTCTACGATTTCGACAGCGACAATCCGGACTCCGATGGGCAGAAATCGCTTCAGGGCGCGCATTACTTCGCCCGCTTGACTCAGCGCCTGATCAGCGCGTTCACGACGCGCACCAATTACGGCGTGCTCTACGAGATCGACATGCGGCTACGGCCCTCGGGACGCGCCGGCCCCGTTGCCTCGAGCCTCGTCTCATTCGCCGACTACCAGGCCAACGAGGCCTGGACCTGGGAGCATATGGCGCTGACCCGCGCGCGCGTGGTGTCGGCCTCGCCTGAATTTCGGGAACGGATCGAGCGGGTCATTCGCGACGTCCTGACCCGCCGCCGCGATCCCGGAATCACCGCCAACGACGTCGCCGACATGCGGCGCGCGATCGCTCAGGAGAAGGGCGAGGGCGATTGCTGGGATCTCAAATATGCCGCCGGCGGCATGGTCGATATCGACTTCATCGCGCAATATCTCCAGCTCGTGCACGCTCACGACAAGCCGGAGATTCTCGACGTCAGTACGCTGCAGGTGCTGGAAAATGCGTGCAGGCTCGGCGTGCTCCCGCAGTCGGAGACCGAGATCCTGCGTGCCGCCGCGCGGCTCTATCACGACCTGACGCAGATCCTGCGGCTCTGCGTCAGCGACCGTTTCAAGCCGGAAACCGCCGGCACCGATCTGCAGCGCGTGATGGCGCGGGCTGGCGACGCCCCGGACTTCTCGTCGCTCGAGGCGCGCGTGAAGGAGACCCAGAGCGAGGTGCGGCGCGTGTTCAGGGCGCTGCTGGAAGGGACGTAGCCCGCTGCAGCGAAGTGAGCGCTTCGCGCACGTTCGGCTCCAGGCCCGCGCCGCCGGCATCGAGATGGGCGAAGATCGCGCGCTTCATCCGGGGATCCCAGAATTTCTTGATGTGCTCGGCAATCCCCGGCACGGCCTTGTCGTGGCCCTGGCTGCGGAAGAACGTTCCGATCTGGTTGGCCATGTAGATCAGGCGGTCAGGCGACATCGGCAACCTCCGTGGCATGACGAGCCGCGATCCGGCTGCCGTGCGTAAATATCTCGAATCCGTCCTGTCGGGCGATCGCGATCAGCGTGATGCCGGCCGCCTCCGCCGTGCGGATCGCAAGCGCTGTCGGTGCGGAGACCGCGATCATCACCGGTGCGCCGATCGCGGCAGCCTTCTGCACCATCTCGACCGAGACGCGGCTCGTCAGCAGCACCATGCCGGAGCGCGCATCCGTGCGGCTGCGTGCCAGCGAGCCCGCGAGCTTGTC
>NZ_JALBGZ010000737.1:0-3013 GCF_023006515.1 Bradyrhizobium sp. PRIMUS42 | reverse complement strand
GTCCTCGCAACAGCCGCCGCCGCAACCGCAGCAACAACCGCCGGCCCAGCCAATGCAGCAGCCATCGATGCAGCTGCCGCCACAGGCGATGCAGCAGCCACAGGCCGCGCCGCCGCCGACCTATCAGGCTCCGCAGCCTGACGTCACCGTCAAGTACGGCGTCATGCTGGGCCTGCCTCCGGAATTGCCGCCGCAGCTGCCGAAAGACGCCCCCAAGGACGATGGCGGCGACGCCAAGGATTCGATCGCAGCCAAGTTGCCGGCCGAAATCATTGCCGCGCTTCGCAGCCACTTGCGCAGCTGTGCGAAATTGCCGGCCGGACTTGCGCCGACCGACAACGTTCATATCAAGCTGCGCACGGTGTTCGCCACCGACGGCACGCTGGCGCGCGAGCCGATCCTGCTCGAAGCCCCGCCGTCCACAAAAGGGGTGGCCCTCGTGAGGTCCGCAATGAGCGCGCTTCAGAATTGTCAGCCCTACAAGATGCTGCCCGCCAATCTATACCAGGAATGGAAGGTGCTGGACCTGCCGTTCAGCCCCCGGGATCTTGGCGGGTAGCTGTTGTAGCCCGGGTGAGCGCAGCGATACCCGGGGCCGCTCGTCCGGCATCTTGCACTGTCCCGGATGTCGCTCCGCTCATCCGGGCTACGCGGCCGCGCCTGTGTCGCCCTCTGTCAATCCACTCGCGCAAAAATATTCCCCTTTACCGAAATTCGGTTTTGTCGTATGTGTCATCCATCCCGGCTCATCCAAGAGGGGCGATCTTGTGTCGTCACGCATCGCGAGCCGGGCCTGCGGTGGACGCGGCAGCGTCGGCACGAGATGGGGCGGGCAGGGCGGGTAGTCCCTGTGAGCTCGTAACCCGCGTGCGGACGAGCGGCGCTGCTAGGTTCGTCTCGCCTGTAAGTTTCGCAGCTCCGTCGACTGGGCTGAGAAAACTGCGGCGAAATGGCGGGCCGTGCGTACGGCAAAACCGTGTGGTCCTGGCCGTCGTTGCTACGGTCAAGTCTTTCGCGAAGGTGCGAGCGAGCTCAACCGGGCAGACTGCATCATCCAATTCGCGGGGCGAGGGAGGCCAGAAGGAAAGTTCGGCTCCCGGGAGAGCACGGCATAAGCCGTCCGACCATCGCGCAGGGAAGGCCGAGTGTTCGGCACCACCTGTATGCTGCTGTGCGGTCTTCTTGCGCTACATTTCGCGCAGCAGACCGCGGGTGCGAGCTGGCACCCGGCCTTCCCTGCGCCCTCTTGGATTTCAGAGGGGCGAAAGATGAAGCAAAGCTCGGGCGAACAAGCCGCGAGGCCGAAGAGGCATGTCTGTGATTCAGATTGCGAACCGGAAGGGCGAAGCAGTTGCCACACACCCTGGCATCGTAGGGTGGGCAAAGCGAAGCGTGCCCACGACTTTGCGTATCGTCGTCGGACTCGTGGGCACGGCGCTTTGCGCCTTTGCCCACCCTACGGCACCGCGCCGCGTCGCAGAGCGGCGCTCAATGACCGCGCTTCCCCATCTCCTCGCCATCCGCCCCCTCCGGCGCCATCGCGGCCCATGCGCTCGAGGCGAACTGCCGTCGCCAGGTTACGATCACCACGGCTGCCGTGGTGACGAACAGCAGCCAGGGGCTGACGAACCAGCCGAGATAGCCGAGCGCGAAGAAGAAGGCGCGCTGGCCGCGGTTGAAATGGCGGCCGGCGGATTCGAACAGGCGCGAGGTGCGGATGACATGGGCTTCGGCTGCGGGCGTGTCGCGCTGGTCCGCCGGCGGCATGCCGCCGAACAGGATCGCGACGTAATTGAACAGGCGGTAAGCCCAGGCGAACTTGAAGAAGGCGTAGACGCAGATCAGCACAAGGCCGACGCATTTCAGCTCCCACATGGCCGGCGAGGTGCTGAGGTCGATCGGCAGCTTGCTCAGAATCGTGATGGCATCGTTGGTGGCGTGCAGCAGCGCCAGCGCGCCGCCGAGCGCGATCAGGCTGGTGGAGGCGAAGAAGGCGGTGCCGTTTTGGAGCGAGGCCATGATCTGCATGTCGACCATGCGGGTGTCGCGGTCGAGCAGGCGGCGCACCCAGACCTCGCGATAGCGGTTCATACGCGCCGACAGGCTGTCGCGGCCATAGGCCGAATGCTCCAGCGTCAGTGCATAGACCAGCCATTCGATGATGAAGAAGCCGACGGCGGTGATGTCGACCCAATGCCTGCTCATGTCTGTCTCCTGGCGCGGACCGCAACGATTGCCACGCATGGCGAAACGCAGCAATGATTGATTGGCGGCAGGCGATGGCGTTAAAAGCGGCTCGCTCTAGGACGTCTCGGGAAGGACTGATGACATGGCTGCGCTGAAACTCGCGATCGGCAACAAGAACTACTCGTCATGGTCGATGCGGCCCTGGCTCGCGCTTCGCGCCAACGACATCCCGTTCGTGGAGACGCTCATCCCGCTCTACACCGACAATCCCGCAGACAAGGAGCAGATCCTGTCCTTCAGCCGCGCCGGCAAGGTACCGGTGCTGGTCGACGGCGACGTCACGGTGTGGGATTCGCTCGCCATCATCGAATATGTCGCCGAGCGCTATCCGGAAGTGAAGCTGTGGCCGGACGACGTCGCCGCGCGCGCCCATGCCCGATCGGTGTGCGCCGAGATGCACTCCGGATTCGTCGCTCTGCGCAACGAATGCGGCATGAACCTGCATCGGCCGATCCGCCCCGTGGCGCTGTCGGCGGACGCCAAGGCCAACATCGCCCGCGTCGAGGAGATCTGGCGCGAGTGCCGCACGCGCCATGGTGCCAAGGGTCCGTTCCTGTTCGGCCGCTTCGGTGCGGCGGACGCGATGTACGCGCCGGTCGTGCACCGCCTGCGCACCTATGCGATCGACGTTGCTCCGGACACGAAGGCCTACATGGAGACGATGATGGCGCTGCCGGCGTTCCAGGAATGGACCCGCGACGGGCTGGCCGAAACGCTCGTCATCGCCAAGTTCGAGGACGCCTGATCGCTGGGTCCGACCGAGGCG
>NZ_JALBGZ010000736.1:0-3013 GCF_023006515.1 Bradyrhizobium sp. PRIMUS42 | reverse complement strand
GGTGCCGCCCTCGAAGCCCGCGATGGTGACGTGGTCGGCGCGCGCCTTGGCAACGCCCGCGGCCACCGTGCCGACGCCGATCTCGGAGACGAGCTTGACCGAGACGTCACCGGTCGGGTTGACGTTCTTGAGGTCGTAGATGAGCTGCGCCAGATCCTCGATCGAGTAAATGTCGTGGTGCGGCGGCGGCGAGATCAGGCCGACGCCCGGCGTGGAATGCCGGACTTTTGCGATGGTCGCGTCGACCTTGTGACCAGGCAGCTGGCCGCCTTCGCCGGGCTTGGCGCCCTGCGCCATCTTGATCTGCATCATGTCGGAGTTGACGAGATACTCCGTGGTGACGCCGAAGCGGCCCGAGGCGACCTGCTTGATCGCCGAGCGCATGGAATCGCCGTTCGGCATCGGCTTGAAGCGGTCGGCTTCCTCGCCGCCTTCGCCGGTGTTCGACTTGCCGCCGATCCGGTTCATGGCGATCGCGAGTGTGGTATGCGCCTCGCGCGAGATCGAGCCGAAGCTCATTGCGCCCGTGGCGAAGCGCCTGACGATGTCCTTGGCCGGCTCGACCTGGTCGAGCGGTACGGGCTTGCGCTTCTCTTCGTCCGCGTTCTTGATCCGGAACAGGCCGCGCAGCGTCAACAGACGCTCGGACTGCTCGTTGAGGATCTTTGCGAAGGCGCGATAGCGCTCCTGCGAGTTGCCGCGCGCGGCGTGCTGCAGCAACGACACCGACTCCGCGGTCCAGGCGTGATCCTCGCCGCGGCTGCGATAGGCATATTCGCCGCCGACATCGAGCGAGGTCTTGTAGACCTGAGCCTCGCCGAACGCGTCGGCATGACGGCGCACGGCTTCTTCGGCGATCTCGCCAAGGCCGACGCCCTCGACGCGGGTGTGCGTTCCCGCGAAGAACTTTGCGACGAAGTCGGCCTTGAGACCGACCGCGTCGAAGATCTGCGCGCCGCAATAGGACTGGTAGGTCGAGATGCCCATCTTGGACATCACCTTCAGAAGCCCCTTGCCGATCGACTTGATGTAGCGCTTGACGATCTCGTAATCGTCGAGCGAGCCGGGCAGGCGGTCCTTCATCGCGACGATGGTCTCGAACGCGAGGTAGGGATTGATCGCTTCGGCGCCGTAGCCTGCGAGACAGGCGAAGTGATGCACTTCGCGC
The DNA here is from genome assembly GCF_023006515.1 of Bradyrhizobium sp. PRIMUS42. NCBI lineage: Bacteria > Pseudomonadati > Pseudomonadota > Alphaproteobacteria > Hyphomicrobiales > Nitrobacteraceae > Bradyrhizobium > Bradyrhizobium sp. PRIMUS42. The sequence continues at coordinate 1,845 of NZ_JALBGZ010000736.1, read as the reverse complement.
GGCTCGCCGGATTCGACGACGAGGCCGACCGAGGTGCGCAAGCCGGTGCGGATCAGATGATGATGCACGGCGGCGCAGGCCAGCAGCGAGGGGATCGGAACCCGGTCGGTGCCGACCATGCGATCGGACAGGATGATGATGTTGACACCCTCCCGCACCGCGCTTTCCGCGCGCGCGCAGAGCTCGTCGAGAACCTGGTCCATGCCGGCCGCGCCGAGGCCGGCGTGGAAGGTGGTGTCCAGCGTGCGCGACTTGAAGTGCGACTCGGCGACATCGGAGATCGAGCGGATCTTTTCAAGGTCCGCGTCGGTCAGGATCGGCTGGCGCACCTCGAGACGCTTGGTGGTGGCAAGGCCCTGCAGGTCGAACAGGTTCGGCCGCGGCCCGATGATGGAGACGAGGCTCATCACCAGCTCCTCGCGGATCGGGTCGATCGGCGGGTTGGTGACCTGCGCGAAGTTCTGCTTGAAGTAGGTGAACAGCGGCTTGGCCTTGTCCGACAGCGCCGAGATCGGCGTGTCGTTGCCCATCGAGCCTGCGGCTTCCTCGCCCGTGGCCGCCATCGGCGTCATCAGGATGGCGATGTCTTCCTGGCTGTAGCCGAACGCCTGCTGGCGATCGAGCAGCGACAAATTGGAGCGCACGCCGGTGGTCGGCACTTTCGGCAGCTCTTCCAGCACGATCTGGGTTCGCTCCAGCCACTCCTTGTAGGGATGGCTCTTGGCGAGCTCGGCCTTGATCTCGTCGTCCGGAATCAGCCGGCCCTGCTCGAGGTCGACCAGCAGCATCTTGCCGGGCTGCAGGCGCCACTTCGTGATGATCTGGTCCTCGGGGATCGTCAGCACGCCCATCTCGGACGCCATCACGATGCGGTCGTCCTTGGTGACGAGATAGCGCGCCGGCCGCAGGCCGTTGCGGTCGAGGGTGGCGCCGATCTGGCGGCCGTCGGTGAAGGCGATCGCGGCGGGGCCGTCCCACGGCTCCATCAGCGCGGCATGATATTCGTAGAAGGCGCGGCGCTTCTCATCCATCAAGGGATTGCCGGCCCACGCCTCGGGAATCATCATCATGACGGCGTGCGGCAGCGAGTAGCCGCCCTGCACCAGGAATTCGAGCGCGTTGTCGAAGCAGGCGGTGTCCGACTGTCCCTCATAAGAGATCGGCCAGAGTCGGTTGATGTCCTTGCCGTAGAACTCGGAGCTCACCGAGGCCTGGCGCGCCGCCATCCAGTTGGTGTTGCCGCGCAGCGTGTTGATCTCGCCGTTATGCGCGATCATGCGGTAGGGATGCGCCAGCGACCAGGCGGGGAAGGTATTGGTCGAGAAGCGCTGGTGAACCAGCGCGAGCGCGCTCTCGAAATCCTTCTCGTGCAGGTCGGGATAGTACTTGCCGAGCTGGTCGGCGAGGAACATGCCCTTGTAGATCACCGTGCGGCAGGACATCGAGCAGGGGTAATAGCCTGCAAGGCCGCGGTCGCGACGCTGGTAGATTGCCTGCGAGATCGACTTGCGCAGGATGTAGAGCCGGCGCTCGAAATCGTCCTCGGTCTTGGCGGTGCCGTTGCGGCCGATGAATACCTGCATGCAGGCGGGCTCGGTCGGCTTCACGGTCACGCCGAGCGAGGAATTGTCGGTCGGCACGTCGCGCCAGCCGAGCAGGGTCAGACCCTCTTCCTTGATCTGGTCGGCGATGATGCTCTTGATGACGTTGCGCCAGGCGGTGTCGCGCGGCATGAACAGCGCGCCGATGGCGTATTCGCCGGGCTGAGGCAGCGCGAAGCCGAGCTCTCCGGCCTTGCGGCTGAAGAAGGCGTGCGGGATCTGCACCAGAATGCCGGCGCCGTCG
>NZ_JALBGZ010000735.1:0-3019 GCF_023006515.1 Bradyrhizobium sp. PRIMUS42 | reverse complement strand
CGTCGAATCCTGCGCCATGACCGCGGCACCAGTGCCGGTGCCGCCCGTGCCGGTGATCTGGCCGCCAAGCATCGCCACCACGGAGTTGCTGACATTGCCGACCGCGACAGCCGCATCGGCGCCGAAATAGAGCGCCGCACCGCCGGCGATCGCCTCGGTGTCGATGGTATTGCCGGAATAAGGTCCGGTGGTCGCGTCCTTGACGACCGCCGCAACGGTGACGACAGGTGCCGAGACGGCCAAAGGCGTATCTGCGGCCACCAGCACGCCGGAGCCGTTGCGTCCGTAGTCACTCAAATTGGCGAGCACGGTGCTGTTGACGCTGGTGTAGCCAATGCCGGCCCCGATGCCGACATTCTTCGCAAAGCCGGCGCCGAGAAGATACATCTTGGCGGCATTGGCGCTGGTGGCGGTGACATTGACCTGCGTGCCCGTGAGGTTGCCACCCGCGATCTGTGCGACGACAGCATCGTTGCCGCCGCTCAGCACGCTGCTGACGTCGTAGGTCGAGCTGACGTTGGCGCTGTTCGGATTGCCAGCGGTGCCGCTCGCGACCGCACCGCTGCCGTGCGCGTTGTTGGTGCCGCTGTTCACGGACGCGATGGTGCCGTTGTTGCCCTGATTGAGTTGGCCGGTCTGCTGGCCCTGGGTGTCGGCATCCGCGGTGTTGGTGCCGATGATGATGACGCCGACGGTCGCGCCGATGCCGACGCTGCCGCCGATGCCGGCGGTGACCGCGTAGGACAGCACTTCCTTGGTGCTCAGCGCGCCGACATTGATCGCACCGGACGAGTTCAGATTGCTGTTGCGGCTCTCCGCGATGGTCTGGCTCTTGAACACGATGACGTTGGCCGCGGCGCCGACGCCGACCCCTGCCCCGCTGGCGCCCACAGCAAGCGCGCCGGCGATCTCCTTGATCGCGACGTCCTCGGTCGCGTTGATCGTCACAGCGCCGGCTGTGCCGCCCGTCACCCCCTGCAGCGTGGTGTCATAGACGCCGGCTATGGTGGTGTTGTTGGCGACCTCGATGTTGGCCATGCCGGCGATCGCCGCCGTGCCGGTCGAGAGCGCGCCGCCGATCGCATAGGCCTCGAAGCGGTTCTTGGTGGTGGCCTCGACGTCGAGCGCACCGCTCAAATTGAGCGCGGTGGTATGCGCGGCGCCGTTGCCCTGATAGCGGAACTCATCGCCGACATAGGCCAGGGTCCGGTTCGAGGAGACCTGGACCAGGAATGCCGCGCCGATCGCGGCCTGGCTGCCATAGGCGCCGGAGCCGTTCGCAGAGAAGATGCCGGTGTTGTTGTTGGCGTTGACCGTGAGTGACGAGGCCGTCAGCGCGCCGCCGTCGACATAGGCTTCCGTGGTCGCCTGGAACACGTTGAGCCCGACCGAGCCGGTGTTGAAGCCGATCGCGATCGAAGACGCATCCTGCTCCGCATTGGCCTTCACGGTGACGGCGCCGACCGTCTCGCTCGACGACTGCACGCCGCCGACCGTGGCATTGGTGATGGTGGCGAAGGTCTCGCGCGACATCGTCGTCGAGATGATCGTCGCCCCACCGCCGCCGCTGCTGCCGTATGCGATGCCGGCGCCGAACGCGCCGGAATAGGAGAAGCTCGACGCGGCGACCTCGATTTGCGGCTTGAGCGTCGAGGAGGTCAGGCGCGTGTCGATGGCCGCGCTGTCGATATAGGCCCGCGTCGCCCCGCTCATCACATTGGTGATCGGATTGATCATGATGGCGATGCTGGAACTCGCGGCAAGCGAGGCGACGTTGGTCACGACGGCCTGGTGGGAACTCGCGACCACGGCAAGGCCGCGCACGGTGTCCTGGTTCTCAGAGAGATCGGGCGTGGTGTCGGTCGGCGCATGGGCGGTGCCGAGATCGAACGCGTGGACGAGCGTGCCGTTGTTGACCGACAGCGTATCGGACGAACTGGTTCCGAGCGCATCGACCTTGGTGTTCGCCCCGCTGATATACGCTGCGGTGGTTCCCGTGATCTGGTTGGTCACCAGCGAACCCGCGCCGCCGGCCGCCCCCTTGCTGATCGACAGCGCACCGGCGAACACAGCGGCCTTGTCGTTGTTGCCGGCGATCACGCCGACATTGTTGGTGGCCGTGACGTCGGCCCCGTTGATGCCGTTGGTGCCGGCGGCGGTGATGCTGGCGGTGACGTTGGTCCCCATCAGATTGGTGGCGACCGAACCGGCGAGGCCAACCTGCGAGGACATCGCAATGCCGACGGCGACGGTCGAGATGCTGGCGTTCGAGCTCGCACCGACCCCGACATTGCCCGAGGCGGTCAGCTTGGAGCCGGTGACGCCGGCGCTGACGTTGTTGGCGATGCTGCTGTAGACCAGCGCCAGGCCCGCAGCACTGCCCTGCGTCGAGGCGCCCGCAACCGCAGCGGTCCCGGTAATGCTGGAACTGTCGGTCGCGCTGACGGAAATGTTGCGGGCCGTGACGGAGGATTGCGTCGTGCTGGACTGGTTGTTGCCAATGGCCGCCGAAACGGTATTGGAGATGCTGCTGATCGTCGAGCCGCCGACGCCAGCAAACTGTCCGATCGCAAGACCAAAGCCGATCGTGACCGACTGGATCTTCGAGGAGTCGACCGCGCTCACACTGACATTGCCGTTGCTGCCGGCCGTCATCAGGACGTTGGCGATATAGGCCGAATGCGTCGTTGCGATCGTGTCGTAGACGATCGAGGCGCCGACATTGTTCTTGCCGGCCTGGATGAGGCCCGCAACGGAGATGATGCTGGCGCCCGGACCATTACCCGTGCCGCCGTTGAGCGCAGCCGCGCCGAAGTCGATACAGTTCTGCCCGCCCGTGCCGCCGGCAACCGTGCAGGTGTCCGTGGCGAGATGATTGTTGTTCGACCTCCTGACGAGGTTGCCTAGCGCCGTGTCCAGCGCCGACACCGCGCCGCTGTCCGCCAGCACCGTCACGCGGCCGACGTCGATGCTCACCGTCGCGCCGCTGCTGATATAGGCCGTCGTGGTCGGCGATATC
>NZ_JALBGZ010000734.1:0-3020 GCF_023006515.1 Bradyrhizobium sp. PRIMUS42 | reverse complement strand
GACGCGCTGCAGCGTGCAACGCTGCTGCGCAGAGCCGGGACCCAGTCTTGCTGCTGCGTGAGCCCCGGCTTTGCAGCGCACCGCACCGGACGATGCTTCGCATCGCCGGGGGCGCTGCGCTGCGTCCGGGGCACGGCTCTCACATCAACAAATCAATCAAATGCGGAATCAGCGGAATGTCCGCGGGCGGCATCGGATAGTCGCGCAGCTTGTTGGCACGGACCCAGGCGAGGGTCTGGCCCTCGCGCGGCGCAACCTGTCCCTCCCAGCGCCGGCAGATATAGAGCGGCATCAGCAGATGAAAGCTCTCGTAGCCGTAGCTCGCGAAGGTCAGCGGTGCCAGGCACGGCTCGGCGACGGTAATGCCGAGCTCCTCGTGGAGCTCGCGGATCAGGCTCTGCTCCGGCCGCTCGCCGGGCTCACACTTGCCGCCGGGGAATTCCCAGAGGCCGGCCAACGTCTTGCCCTCGGGGCGCTGCGCGATCAGGACGCGCTTGTCGGCGTCGACCAGCGCGCAGGCCACCACCAGTGTCAGTTTGAGATCGGCCATGCGTGAATGTGTCGCTCGCTGAAGATCATCGGTAACAGTTCGTTAACCGGTGACGGCCCGGATACTTACGGCTGCCATAAGTCATATTTAATCAACGGTTCCTAGAGTGGAAACATATTTAATCCATTCCGGGCTCGGTCCATGCGCGCTGCGCTTCCCACCACCATCCGCCGGTTTGTCCGCGACCGGCGCGGCAATATCGCGGTGATTTTCGCACTCGCCTGCGTGCCCCTGATCACGGTGGTCGGTTGCGCGGTCGATTACTCCCGCGCGACGCAGATGCGGGCCAAGCTGCAGGCCGCGGCCGACGCGGCCAGTGTCGGCGCGATCGCCAAGGCTTCGCCGGCCTTTGCGGCTGCGGGCACGATGACGTCGGACGGTGCAATCCCGGTCGGCGTCACCGACGCAAGGAACATCTTCAATGCCAACGTCGCCAACCTGACCGGCTATACGCTCGACAGCGTCACGCCGACCGTGGTCAAGAACGGCTCGACCGTCACCTCGACCGTCGCGTTCAGCGGCAGCATCAACACCATGTTCCTCGGCGTGATCGGCAAGACCGCGCTGACGGCGAGCGGCACGTCGACGGCGACGGCAAGCATGCCGCTCTATGTCGACTTCTACCTGCTGCTGGACAATTCGCCGTCGATGGGCGTGGCGGCCACGCCGGCCGACGTGACCAAGCTGGTCAATGCGACCACCGGCAACAGCTTCAAACCCAACGACCAGTGCGCCTTCGCCTGTCACGACTACAACGACCCCAACAATTACTACAATCTGGCCAAGAGCATTGGCGTGACCACGCGGATCGATGTGCTGCGTAGCGCGACGCAATCGCTGATGGACACTGCTGCCGCGAGCCAGACCTATTCGAACCAGTTCCGCATGGCGATCTACGATTTCGGCGCGGCGTCAAAGACGATCGGCTTGCGTGCGCTTTTCCCGTTGTCCTCGAATCTGTCGAGCGCGAAGACGGCGGCGGGCAACATCGACCTGATGGGCGTCTACGGCAACAACGACAGCTATACCAAGGATCAGGACACGCAGTTCAGCACCATCTTTCCGGCGATCAACAACGAGATTCCCAATCCCGGAAGCGGTAAATCCAACGCTCCCCTGAAGTACCTCTTTTTCGTTTCCGACGGTGTCGCCGACGAAAGCAATACGGGCTGCCTGAAGCCGCTCTCGGGTTCCTCGCGGTGCCAATCGCCGCTCAATGCTTCGCTCTGCAAGGCGATGAAGGATCGGGGCGTCAAGGTCGCCGTGCTGTACACGACCTATCTCGCGCTGCCCACCAACGGCTGGTACATGAAGTGGGTCGATCCGTTCAATGCCGGCCCCTATGGCCCGTCGCCGAACAGCGAGATCGCGCAGAACATGCAGAGCTGCGCTTCGCCAGGACTGTATTTCGAGGTGAGCCCGACCCAGGGCATCTCGGACGCGATGAACGCGCTGTTCAAGAAAGCGGTCGCGGACGCGCGGATTTCGGGGTGAGATGGAGACGTCATTCCGGGGCGATGCGTCAGCATCGAACCCGGACTCTCGAGATTCCGGGTTCTCGCTTCGCGAGCCCCGGAACGGCAGCCTTGGAATTTACGACCTGTAATCCCCGTTGATCGCGACATATTCCTTGGTGAGGTCGCAGGTCATGACGCGGTCGCGGCCCTTGCCGAGGCCGAGCGAGACCTTGATCGCGATCTCCGGCGCCTTCATCGCCTCCGACACCTGGGCTTCGTCATAGTCGGGATCGCGCGCACCGCTCCTGGCGACGCGGATGCCGTTGAAGGAAATCGAGAGCTTGTCGCGATCGGCCGGCTCGCCGGCCTTGCCGACTGCCATCACCACGCGGCCCCAATTGGCGTCCTCGCCGGCGATCGCGGTCTTGACCAGCGGCGAGTTCGCGATCGACATCGCGATCTTGCGTGCCGAGGCCTTGGTCTTGGCGCCCTCGACCGTGATCTCGACCAGCTTGCGCGCGCCTTCGCCGTCGCGGGCCACTTGCTCCGCGAGATTGGCGAGCACCTGGTTGAAGGCCTTGACGAAGCCCTTCAGGCGCGGATCGCTGGCGCGGCTGATTTTGGGTGCGCCGTGCTCGGCGGCAGCGCCGGTGGCGAAGGCCAGCAGCGTGTCGGAGGTCGAGGTGTCGCCATCGATCGTCACGGCGTTGAAGGTATCTTCGACGCCGGCCTTGAGCAGCGCCTGCAAGGCCGCGGGCGCGATCGGTGCGTCGGTGAAGATGAAGGACAGCATCGTCGCCATGTCGGGGGCGATCATGCCGGCGCCCTTGGCCATGCCGTTGATGGTGACCTTGGCCTTGCCGAGCTTGACGGTCGCGGTCGCGACCTTCGGGAAGGTATCGGTGGTCATGATCGCCTTGGCCGCGGCGAGGTAGTCGCCGGGCTCGGCGGCGTCGGCCAGGCGGCCCAGCACGCCGTCGAACTTGGTCGCGTCCAGCGGCTCGCCGATCACG
>NZ_JALBGZ010000733.1:0-3020 GCF_023006515.1 Bradyrhizobium sp. PRIMUS42 | reverse complement strand
ATCGCACCGGCCTCGCCGGTGCCGGCGCCGACGATCGAGGAGAGCGATGTCGGCGGCGGCCCCAATGCGCCGGCCATGGTGCAGCGCCTGACCCTGTTCACCCGCCCGGTGAACTATCTCGGCCTGCCGTCGCTCACCGTACCGTCCGGCTTCACCAAAAGCGGCCTTCCTGTGGGCATGCAGCTGATCGGCCGCTCCTTCGATGAAGCGACCCTGCTCACCATCGGCGCCGCCTTCCAGCGCGTCACCGACTATCACGATCGATTGCCGAAACTGCCGTCATGACAAATCTCGTCGAGATCTCAGGCCTCAACATCCGCTTCACCGGCGAGCGCACGGTCTATGCCGTGAACGATCTCAGCCTCTCGCTCGGAACCAGCGAGGTGCTGGGCCTGCTCGGCGAATCCGGCTCTGGCAAGAGCGTGACCTTGCGTGCGCTGATGCGGCTGCTGCCGAAGAAGCGCACGCAGATTTCGGGCACGGTCAACGTGATGGGTCGCGACGTGCTCGCCATGAACGACGAGGAGCTGTCGTCGTTCCGCGGCCAGACCGTCTCGATGATCTTCCAGGAGCCGGCACTGGCGCTGGACCCGGTCTACACCATCGGCGCGCAGATCGCCGAAAGTGTCGTGCGCCACGAAGGCAAGAGTTACGCGGAGGGCAGGGCGCGGGCGCTGGAAATGCTCGAGGTCGTGCGTATCCCCTCCGCCAAGCGGCGGCTGGAGGCTTATCCGCACGAGATGTCCGGCGGCATGCGGCAGCGCGCCATGATTGCGCTGGCGCTGGCCTGCCGTCCAAAAATCCTGCTGGCGGACGAGCCGACCACGGCGCTCGACGCCACCGTGCAGATCCAGATCCTCTTGTTGCTGCGCGAGCTGCAGCGCGAGTTCGGCATGTCCGTCATCTTCGTCACCCACGACATCGGCGTCGCGATCGAGATCTGCGACCGCGTCGCGGTGATGTATGCCGGCCAGATCGTGGAGCAGGGGACCTTGCGCGACATCGTCCGCTCGCCCGTGCACCCCTATGCCAAGGGCCTGCTCGCTTCGACCATCCACGGCGCCAAGCGGGGGCAGCGCCTCGAAACCATCCCCGGCACGCCGCCCTCGCTGGGCGAAAAGCCCCACAACTGCTCCTTCGCCCCCCGTTGTTCGGCGGCCCAGCCTCGTTGCCTGGAGCAATTGCCTGCGAATGTGGAGGTCGGGCCGGGCCGGGCGGCGCGATGTGTGCTGGCGGAGCAGGCGGCCGCAGTGCCGTAACACTCACTTCGAAATTTTTCTGCGACAACACCGACTTGGCTACTGTGCATGGGGTTGTTTTCGGCTTTTTCTCTTCCCAGCCGCAACCAGCCGCCGGGGAACAGCATTCACGCCCCATTCATCCCGGTTCCCGTTCCATGGCTCCGTTCACGGAGAGGGACCTCACTTATGTACATTTCCAACGAAGGCCTGCTTGTCATCCTGTTCGTCGGCCTGGTGGCCGGTTGGCTCGCCGGCAAGGTTGTGCGCGGGACCGGGTTCGGCATCATCGGCGACATCGTGGTCGGCATCGCCGGCGCGCTGGTGGCGAGCTTCCTGTTTCCGAAACTTGGCATTCGTCTCGGCACGGGCCTGGTGTCGGAGATCATCTATTCCGCCATCGGCGCGGTCATCCTGCTGCTGGTGGTGCGGCTGGTGCGTGGCGGGGGCCGGTTCTAGCGCGCTCCGCGGATCGGAACTTTCGGGCTCTGCTTTTCCGGGAAGAGCCTGAAAGCCCGCAAGAAAAAGCCGCAAGCCTGTGAAATTCCGGACTTGCGCGCGAGGCCATCAGGGGTAGATGTGGCTTATGGAGGCCTGGATTAGGTCGACTGCGTTGGACGGGCGGAAAACGCGATGTTAATCCGGGTCAAGTACTTCTGATTTCGCCTTTGAAATCAGGGGCTTTGCCTCTCACCGGAAAGAGACCAGACCGATGGCAGCCATCCCTGGCGTCCGCCGTTCAGAGCTCGGTGACGCCTTGCGCGCTTGTCGCACGGCGTTCGTCGGCGTCGGCTTGATGAGCTGCATGATCAACCTGCTCTACCTGACCGGGTCGATCTTCATGCTGGAGGTCTACGACCGGGTGCTGCCGAGCCGCAGCATTCCCACCCTTGTCGGCCTCATCATCCTCGCCTGCTTCCTCTACATGGCGCAGGGCGTGCTCGACATGATCCGCAACCGGATCCTGGGGCGGGTCGGCACCGCCCTGGACGAAGCCCTCAACAAGCGCGTGTTCGATACCATCGTGCGCCTGCCGCTCCTGGTGGGCAGCCGCAACGAAGGTCTCCAGCCGCTGCGTGATCTCGACAATGTCCGCTCGTTCCTCGGCGGCATGGGCCCGAGCGCATTCTTCGACCTGCCCTGGCTGCCGCTCTATCTGGCCATCTGCTTCGCCTTCCACGTCATGATCGGCATCACCGCGCTGATCGGCGCCATCATCCTGGTCGGCCTGACGCTGGTCACCGAGTTCATGTCCCGCCAGCCGGCGCGCGAGGCGATGGGCCTTGCCGCCCAGCGCAACGATCTCGCCCAGGCCAGCCGCCGCAACGCCGAAGTCATGGTGTCGATGGGCATGGCCGGCCGGATGAACGCGCGCTGGAGCGAGGCCAACGAAAAATATCTCGCCGGCAATCAGCGTGCGAGCGACGTTGCCGGCGGCCTCGGTGCGGTCGCAAAGGTGCTGCGCATGATGCTGCAATCGGCCGTGCTCGCGGTCGGCGCCTATCTGGTCATCCACCAGGAGGCGACTGCCGGCATTATCATTGCCGGCTCGATCCTCTCCGCCCGCGCGCTTGCACCGGTCGATCTCGCCATTGCGCACTGGAAATCCTTTGTCGCGGCACGCCAGAGCTGGCATCGCCTCACGCGCCTGTTGGAGCAGATGCCGGCGCAGGCGATGCCGACCCAGTTGCAGGCGCCCACCAGCCGGCTTTCGGTGGAAGGCGTCGCCATGGTGCCGCCCGGCGACCAGCGCCTCATCGTGCAGGACATCACCTTCACGCT
>NZ_JALBGZ010000732.1:0-3032 GCF_023006515.1 Bradyrhizobium sp. PRIMUS42 | reverse complement strand
AGCCGGCCGGCGGGACGGATGGGGAGGGCGAGGCATTCATGCGCGTGGCTTTGCGCGGTCGGGGAGGGGGAGTCAAGCGGGGAGGGGGGACCAGCACCGCTCCATCACCGTCACCCCCGCGCAACGGCGAAGCCGTTGTCGCTGGAGGTGGCCGCTTCTTCAGCGGCCCTCGAAGGGCGACGGCCCGGCTGTCTCCGTGCCGACGCAGCGGTGGCCGTGCATCCTTCGAGGCTCTCCACGGGATGCGTTGCATCCCGTGCTTCGCCTCCAGCGACAACCGCTTCGCGGTTGCGCGGGGATGACGGAGCTAGCATCAATACGTGATCTTCGGCTGCAGCTTCTTCGCCTGGGCGATGATGTCGCCGACCGACTTCTCGGAAGGCAGGATGCGGAGCAGCTTCTTCTTCTCGTTGGCGTCACGCATGCTCTGGGCGAGCCTTGCCGGATTCCGATAGGCGAGCTCACGCACGGTGGTGACGCCGGCGGCGCGGACCAGGCCGACCTTGGCGCGGCCCATGCCGGGGATACGCATGTAGTCGGAGACGTTGGCCCATTCCAGCAGCAGCTGCTCGCTGATGCCGGTCTTGGCGGAAAGCGCCTTGCGGCCCTTCACCGTGCCGGCCGCTTCGAGCAGGGCATCGGTCGTGCGGATGCCCTGCGCCTTCAACTTGTTGGCGGCAAAGACCGACAGGCCCTCAATCTCGGAGATCGGATATGTCATGATACTCGATATGAAATGCCAAGGCTTCAGGCGAACTGGCTGAGGCCCGGCGTCCCCGCAACGATCTTGCCCATCTGATCTGCTCCGATTTTGTCTCGGCCGAAGCGGAAAAGTTCACGGGCGACGTTTTGAATCTCGGACATGCCAAGTCCCAGGCCCATCAGGCGCGTGCCGACCGCCATCAAGCCGCCGCCCATCAACCGCGACAGTCCGCCGCCGCTCCTGGACGCCTCGATCGCGGCTTCCGCTCCGGGGATATGATCGATCAGGGCCTGCACGCTGTCGGAAGGACCCTCACTGCGGAGGAAGCCCAGGATGATGCCGACGGTCTTTTCGGCGACAGCACCATCTATGCTGGCGTTTGTCGCCAGCCGCCCGATCAGCTCGTCCATAAGGCCCGCCCCTCAGCCGGTTTGCTTGCCGGAATATTGCTTTCGAAAATGATCTTGAGCCGGTGTGATGTGAAATACAAGCGATGAACGCAGCCGTCGTCGCGATTCATCTTCGAACGCGTGAGAAGTGTTGCAGCGGTGCAAGAGCGGAGATGGAATCGGCGAAAAATTGCCGCGTTGCGAACGCCGCGTTCCTACTTTCGGCTGATGTCGTCCACCTATCCGACAATGTCGCATGTCGGGCGCTTTGAATGGTTTCAATCGACGTGCGACATGCATTAAACTACGGAACTGCCGCCTTTGAGTTCAATACGCGAAACCCGGCAGAGAGATCAGAGAGAATAATGACCGCACAGGACAGCAAGCTCGGCGATACCGACGACAAGATCTTCGTCGGCAAGGGAGACGAGCAGGCCTGGCTGACGCTGGCGCTCGCCAATCGCCACGGCCTCGTCACGGGCGCAACCGGAACCGGCAAGACGGTGACGCTGCAGGTGATGGCGGAAGGATTTGCGCGTGCCGGTGTTCCGGTCTTCGCGGCCGACATCAAGGGCGATCTCTCCGGCATCTCCGAGATCGGCGTGCCCGCGGACTTCATCCTCAAGCGCGCCACCGAGATGGGGCTGACATTCCAGCCCGACCAGTTCTCGACCGTGTTCTGGGATGTGTTCGGCGAGCAGGGCCATCCGGTGCGGGCGACCGTCACGGAAATGGGGCCGCTTCTGCTCGCGCGCATGCTCGACCTGAACGATGTGCAGGAAGGCGTGCTCAACGTCGCCTTCCGCGTCGCCGACGACGCCGGCCTCACCCTCATCGATATGAAAGATCTGCGCGCGCTGCTCGATGCCATCGTGCCGGATACCGGCAAGAAGGGTGCGGATGCCGAAGAGAGCCCGCTGGCCGACGTCAAGAAGGCCGCGCAGGGGTTCGGCAACGTCACCAAGGCCACCGTCGGCACCATCCAGCGCCAGCTCCTGGTGTTGGAGAACCAGGGCGGCACCAAATTCTTCGGCGAGCCGGCGCTGACACTGAAAGACTTCATGAAGACCGACCGCGATGGCCGCGGCATGGTCAATATCCTGGTCGCTGACAAGCTGCTTCAGAACCCCAGGCTTTACGCGACATTCCTGTTGTGGATGTTGTCGGAGCTGTTCGAGGAGCTGCCCGAGGCTGGCGATTTGCCCAAGCCGAAACTCGTGTTCTTCTTCGACGAGGCGCATCTGTTGTTCAACGACGCGCCCAAGGCGCTGATGGACAAGATCGAGCAGGTGGTGCGCCTGATCCGCTCCAAGGGCGTCGGCGTCTACTTCGTGACGCAAAATCCGATCGACGTGCCGGACCGCGTGCTCGGGCAGCTCGGTAACCGGGTGCAGCATGCGCTGCGCGCCTTTACGCCGCGCGACCAGAAGGCCGTTGCGGCCGCGGCCCAGACCTTCCGTCCCAACCCGAAGCTCGACACCGCCAAGGTGATCATGGAGCTCGGCAAGGGCGAGGCGCTGGTGTCCTTCCTCGAAGGTAACGGCACGCCCGCGATGGTGGAGCGGGTGATGATCCGGCCGCCCTCGGCCCGCATCGGATCGATCACGCCGGATGAGCGCAAGGCGATCATGGCTGCAAGCCCGGTGAAGGGCAAATACGACACTGCCGTCGATGCCGAGTCCGCCTATGAGATCCTTCAGAAGCGGATCGCCGGCACGGCGGTAACGGTGGACGGTCCGGCCGGCGCAAGCGGCGGCGGTATCCTCGGCCAGATCGGCTCGATCGTCGGCACCATCTTCGGCACCAACGTCAAGCGGGGCCGCCTGTCGGCCGGCCAAGTCATTGCGCGGGACGTGACGCGATCGGTCACCAACCAGGTGATCGGCGGGATGGCCGCCAATATCGGCAAGTCGGTCGGCGGCCAGCTCGGCGGCTCGATC
>NZ_JALBGZ010000731.1:0-3039 GCF_023006515.1 Bradyrhizobium sp. PRIMUS42 | reverse complement strand
AGGCGGACGGGTGAGCGCCGTCGTCACCGAGAAGGGCACCATCCGCACGCAATCCGTGCTGCTCTCGGGCGGCGCATGGTCGTCGCTGTTCTGCCGCCGTCACGGCATCGAGCTGCCGATCGGCCTCGTCAACGCCACCGCATGCCGGACTACGCCGGGGCCGGAGATCACGTCGGGTGCGCTCGGCACCGACTTCTATTGCATTCGCCGCCGCCTCGACGGCGGCTTCACGCTGGCGCTGCGCAATCGTGGCACGGTGGAGCTGTCGCCCGATCTGTTCCGCTATGCGCGCACCTTCTGGCCTACTTATCTGCATCGCCGCAACGGACTGAAGATGTCGTTCGGCAAGTCCTTCTTCGACCAGCTAATGCGCGGCACCAGCTGGAGCTTCGACAAGCCGTCACCGTTCGAAACCGAGCGCGTGCGCGATCCCGCGCCCGATATGTCGCTGGTCAATGCGGCGTTCGCCTCGCTGATCAAATCCAATCCGGAGCTGAAGGACATCGAGATCGCGGAAGCCTGGGGCGGCACGATCGACTGCACGCCCGATACGATCCCGGTGATCTCGCCGGTCGATGCGCTGCCGGGCTTCTTCCTCGCCACCGGTTTCTCCGGCCACGGTTTTGGCATCGGCCCCGCGGCCGGCAAGCTCGCCGCCGACATCGTGACCGGCTCGACGCCGCTGGTCGATCCCGAGCCCTACAGCCACAAGCGCATGATCGATGGCCGCCGGCTCGCGCCGGTCAGCCCGTTCTGAGAGTTTTCGCGGCATGACGGTTCTTTACAAGGCCAACATGGTTCGCGGCGCGGAGTGGGCGCACTTCTTCGCCGGGCGCGCGCCCGACGTGCCGTTCCGGCTCTGGCCCGACATCGGCGATCCCGCCGCGGTGCGCTATCTGGTGGCCTGGGTGCCGCCCGATAACATCGCCGCGACGTTCCCCAATCTCGAGCTGGTCTTCTCGGTGGGCGCCGGCGTCGACCAGTTCGACGCCACCAAGCTTCCATCGCACATTCCCCTGGTGCGCATGCTGGAGCCCGGCATCGCCGAGACCATGGTGGAATACGTCACCATGGCCGTGCTGGCGCTGCATCGCGATCTCCTGCACTTCATGGCCCAGCAGAAGGCGCAGGTCTGGCGCGAGATCCGGATCACGCCGGCGAAACGGCGGAGTGTCGGCGTGATGGGGCTCGGCCAGCTCGGCCAGGCCGTGCTCGAACGCCTCAGGGCGTTCGGCTTCCCGCTGCTCGGCTGGAACCGCTCGCCGCGCGAGATCGAGGGCGTCACCTGCCATGCGGGCATGGACACCTTGCCGGACTTCCTTGCGCAGGCCGACATTCTCGTCTGCCTGCTGCCCCTGACCGATGAGACCCGCGGCATCCTGAACGCGGATCTGTTCGCGCGCCTGCCGCGTGGTGCGGGACTGGTCAATGTCGGGCGTGGCCCACATCTCGTCGAGGCCGATTTCCTCGCAGCCCTCGACGGCGGCGCTCTGTCCGGCGCCATTCTCGACGTTACCGATCCCGAGCCGCTGCCCGCAGGCCATCCGTTCTGGAGCCACCCGCGCATCCTGCTGACGCCGCACAATGCCAGCATGACCACGCCGGATACCGCCGTCGATTTCGTGCTCGACGTCATCGCACGCCACCGCCGCGGCGAGGATTTGCCGGGGCTCGTCGACCGGACGCGGGGCTATTAGGGATTCGCATGAGCACCGCCGCAAGAGAATCCGATCAAGCCGCTGCTGCGAACCAGGGGCCCGTGCTGTCGGTCTCAGGCCTCGTCACCTCCTTCATGATCGAGCGGCGATGGATTCCCGTCGTCCGCAACGTGTCGTTCGACGTCGTGCCCGGGGAGACCGTGGCAATCGTCGGCGAGTCCGGCTCCGGCAAGAGTGTCACGGCGCTTTCGATCATGCGGCTCATTCCGAAGGAGATCGGCCGCGTCGAGGGCCGCGTCACGCTCGCCGGCCGCGATCTGCTGACGCTGCCCGAAGCGGGCATGACGGACATCCGTGGCAACGACGTCGCCATGATCTTCCAGGAGCCGATGACGAGCCTCAACCCGGTGCTCACCATCGGCTTCCAGATCGCCGAGGCGCTGATCCAGCATCGCGGCCTGTCGCGTGCGGCGGCCGAGGCGGAGACCATCCGTTTGCTCGACCGCGTCCGCATCCCCGCCGCGAAATCGCGCTTCCACGAACATCCGCATCGTTTTTCCGGCGGCATGCGTCAGCGCGTGATGATCGCGATGGCGCTGGCGTGCAAGCCGAAGCTCTTGATCGCGGACGAGCCGACCACCGCGCTCGACGTCACCATCCAGGCCCAGATCCTGGAACTGTTGAAGGAGCTCCAGCAGGAAGAGGGGATGGCGATCCTCTTCATCACCCACGACATGGGCGTGGTCGCCGAGATCGCGGATCGCACGGTGGTGATGTATGGCGGGCAGGCGGTGGAGACCGACGCGACGTCGCGCATCTTCGCGGCGCCCTCGCATCCCTACACCCGTGCGCTGCTCGCCGCCGTGCCGCGCCTCGGCTCCATGGACGGACGCAAGCGGCCGATGCGCTTTCCGATCGTCGACAAGGTGACCGGCACCTCGGACGAGCCGATGGAGACGCCTGATACGGTCTCGATCGCCGAGCGCCCGCTGCTCGAGGTCGCCAATCTCACCACGCGCTTTCCGATCCGCTCGGGATTGCTCGGCAGGGTCTCCGGCCGCGTCCACGCGGTCGAGAACGTCTCCTTCACCTTGCACGCCGGCGAGACGCTGGCGCTGGTCGGGGAATCCGGCTGCGGCAAGTCGACGACCGGCCGCTCGATCCTCAGGCTGCTCGAGCCGGACAGCGGGACGGTTCTGCTCGACGGCCAGGACGTTCTCGGCATGAACGGCCACACCTTGCGCGACTGTCGCAAGCAGATGCAGATCGTGTTCCAGGATCCGTTCGCAAGCCTCAATCCGCGCATGTCGGTGGGAACGGCGATCGCGGCCCCGCTGCTGGCCAACGGCCTCGCCTCGGCGTCGCAGGCGCGCGACAAGGT
>NZ_JALBGZ010000730.1:0-3040 GCF_023006515.1 Bradyrhizobium sp. PRIMUS42 | reverse complement strand
GGCCTTCGGCTTCGCCGCGGCGCTCTCGGCGATTGCGGTGGTACTGCTCTCCGGCATCTTCGAACCTGCCCGCGCGCCGGCGCCGCGGCGCCATCCGTTCCAGGACATCCGCGAAGGCGCGGCCTTCGTGTTTCACCATCCGCTGCTGCGGCCGGTGTTCATCACCCAGTTCATCTTCAATACCGGCTGGTTCCTGCAGATCGCCGTGTTCGTGCCTTATGCGGTGCGTCATCTCGGCCTGACCGCCGCCGGCGTCGGCACGGTGCTGACCATGTACGGCGTCGGCATGGTGATCGGCGCGCTGCTCGCGACACGCGTGATGCAGCGCGTCGCGTTCGGCACCGTCGTCGGCCTCGGCCCGGTCACGGGCTTCGTTGCAGCCGTGGTGATGGCGCTGACGGTGCTGGTCCCCTCACCCTGGCTCGCGGCGTTGAGCTTCTTCCTGCTCGGCGTCGGGCCGATCCTGTGGGTGATCTCGACCACGACACTGCGCCAATCGGTGACGCCGCCGCGCCTCCTCGGCCGCGTCTCCGCCATCAACATCATGAGCTACGGCGCCCGTCCGCTCGGCTCGGCGCTAGGCGCGGTCGTCGGCGGCCTCTGGAGCGCGGAAGCGTGCCTCTATCTCGCCGCCGCCGTGTTCGGCGTGCAGGCGCTGGTGATCTGGCTGTCGCCGGCGGTGGCGCTGGACCGGCAGCCGGACATGGTGGGGGATGAGGTGGCGGCACGGTGTTAGGCACAGCCGTCATTGGGAGGAGCGTAGCGGCGAAGCAATCCAGAATCTTTCCGCTGAGGGATACTGGATTGCTTCGCTGCGCTCGCAATGACGGAGTGTGTTGGGGCCGCCCGGCTAACTCGCCAGATAGCGCTCGTAGCTTCCCGTCACCGGCTCGCTCGCATCGACCTCGGGATCGAGCGTGTAGAGATCCTGCGCGCGGCCGATGCCGCGCAGGGCGTAGCGGCCGGTGGAGACGAGATAGCGCCGCCCAGCGGCATCCAGGCCCTTGTAGAACTCCGCGGAGGCCAGCAACTCGCGGTCGACCGAACGGCTCATCGAGGCGATGCGGCTGACCTCGTTGACGGTCGGGCCGACCACCGTGAAGTCGAGCCGGTCCTCGCTGCCGATATTGCCGTAAAAGACCTGGCCGACATGCAGGCCGATATAGGCTGACGTGGTGGGACGGCCATCGGCCTCGCGCCGCTTGTTCAGCGCCGCGACGTTCTTGCGGAACAGGTGCTCGGCGCGAAGCGCCGCGCGCCGTGCGTCGGCCATGTCCTCGCCCCAGAACATCGCGAGCACGCCGTCCCCGATCAGCTTGAGCACGTCACCGCCGGCATCGTGGATGGCGTCGATCACGGCCTGCGCATAATCGTTGAGGAACGGGATGATCTCGTCAGGGCCGATGCTCTCGCTGATCCCGGTCGAGCCGCGCAGGTCCGAATACCACAGCACGGCGTTGATGCGCTCGGTCACGCCGCGCGAGATGCGCCCGCGCAGCACCTGCTCGGAGGCATCGCGGCCGAGATAGACGCGGCCGAGCGTGCGCACGATGTCGACCTGCTGCGCCGACTTGATCGCGAGCCCCAGCACCGGCACGAGGTCGCGCAGCGCTTCCAGCTCGGCTTCGCTGAATCCACTGTCGCGCCGCGTGGTCCAGCAGGAGTAAAGACAGTCCATCAGGCCGAGCGCGCCGTTCTCGCCGAAGCGATGCACGAAGGCGAGATAATGCTTGTGACCCTTCTCGGCGAGCTCGCCGATCTGCGAGAAATCCATCGATGGCGCGTCGGCGAGATCGATCACCATCTCGTCGTCGCCGTTCTCGAGCATGTGGAAGAACACCGAGCGGCGCCAGCTCTTGGCGGCGTCACCGTCGGCGGTCGAGCCGTATTCGAACGCGTCGCTCTCGTTGCTGGCACGGTCGCTCCAGCGAAAGCCGCGGCCCTCATAGATCGGATGCAGCGTGTCGATCACGACGAGCCCGCGCGACAGGTCCAGCCCTTCGGCGCAGCAGCGCTCGCAGAAGCCGCGGAGCAGTTCGTTTTCGGGGAGGCCCGTGAGCCCCTGGCCGGTGAGCCAGTTCATCAGCGCAAGGCGCGAGGTCAATTGCATGCGCCATTATGGCGTGCATTCGTGACGAGCGGAAGGCCACGCGCGAACCTCGTGCATCCGAGGCTCCCGCCCACAGCAGGTCGAATATGCCGCAGCCGGTGTTGACGCGCTATCATGCCGGCTGCAAATGGAACCGATGACAACGCCGACCACAAATACAGGAATATGAGCCAGCGCCAGCTTCCGATCATCCTGGCGCTCGGCACCACGCAGACGCTGGCCTGGGCGTCCAGCTATTATCTGCCGGCGCTGATCGCCGATCCCATGGCGCGCGACCTCGGCGTCTCCTCCAACTGGATCTTTGGCGCGTTCTCGGCCTCGCTGGTGATCTCGGCGATGCTCGGCCCGCGCATCGGGCGGCAGATTGATCTCGTCGGCGGCCGGCAGGTGCTGTCGGCCTCGAACCTGACGATTGCCGCCGGCCTCGCGCTGCTTGGCTTCGCGCACTCCGTCCCGGTGATGGTGTTCGCCTGGCTCGTGCTCGGCATCGGCATGGCCATGGGGCTCTACGACGCCGCCTTCGCCGCTCTGGGCCGCATCTACGGCACCGAGGCACGCGGGCCCATCACCGGCATCACGCTGATGGCGGGCTTTGCCTCCACTGTCGGCTGGCCCCTCACCGCCTGGGGCCTCGCCCATATCGGCTGGCGCGAGACCTGCTTTGCCTGGGCGGCCGCCAACATCCTGATCGGCCTGCCGCTCAACTTCTTCATGCTGCCAGTGATCAAGGGCGCCAGGCAGGCGGCGGCCACGGCCGAGAAGCCGCATCTGCCGCTCGACCGCACCATGCTCCTGCTCGCCTTCATCTTCGCGGCGGTCTGGACCGTCACCGGCGCCATGGCCGCGCATTTTCCGCGTATCCTGGAGACGACAGGGGCCACGCCGGCCGAGGCGATCGCGGCCGGCGCATTGATCGGCCCGGCCCAAGTC
>NZ_JALBGZ010000072.1:0-14840 GCF_023006515.1 Bradyrhizobium sp. PRIMUS42 | reverse complement strand
CTGATGGCAGCCTGGTTGATGCGCGGCGCCAGCACCTGCTGGGCGCAGCCCTGCAGCAGCGCGACCAGGCTGCCATCAGTCTTCTCACCCGCCACGGCATCGAGGTTGTCCTGGTTCGAGACGAGCAGTGCTGCGGCGCGCTGACCCATCACCTCGGCAACGACCAGGATGCCTTGGCTCGGGCGCGGGCCAATGTCGCGGCCTGGCGGAAGGAAGCGGCTGGCGAGGGGCTCGACGCTATCCTGGTGACCACATCCGGCTGCGGCACGGTGATCAAGGATTATGGCTATCTGCTGCGCGAGGACGCTGCATTCGCCGCCGACGCCGCGAAGATGTCCGTGCTCGCCAAGGACATCACCGAATACATCGCCGGCCTCGGACTCGAACCGACTGCGCGACAGGACAACATCGTCGTCGCCTATCACTCAGCATGTTCGTTGCAGCACGGGCAGAAAATCACGACCCTTCCGAAAGAATTGCTTTCCAAGAATGGATTCGTGGTGAAAGATGTGCCGGAGAGCCATTTGTGTTGCGGTTCGGCGGGGACCTACAACATTCTCCAGCCCGAGCTTGCGGGCCGGTTGCGCGATCGCAAGGTCGCCAACATCGCGAGCGTCAAGCCGGACATGATTGCCGCGGGCAATATCGGCTGCATGGTGCAGATTGCCAGTGGCACGTCAGTTCCGGTCGTACACACGATTGAGCTTCTCGATTGGGCTACGGGCGGGTCGCGGCCGGCACTGAATGCGCAAGTTTGAGCTTTCAGAGCCTGAACTTTCCTCCCCGGGTGACGACTGAAGATGCCCGATCGACCATTGTTTGGCGGCAACAGGAGGACCACGATGGCGAAAGCGAAAAAGAAGAAAAGCAAGAAGGCCAAAAAGGCGAAGAAGGCTGTAGCGGCGAAGAAATCCGCCAAGAAGGCAGCCAAGAAGTCTGCGAAAAAATCGGCCAAGAAGTCGGCCAAGAAAGCTTCGAAAAAGGCCGCCCCGAAAAAGGCCGCCAAGAAGGCCGTGAAGACCACGGCCAAGAAGGCCGCACCGAAGAAGGCCGCGAAGAAGGCGGCACCGAGGAAGGCGAAGGCAGCTCCCGCGCCGAAGCCATCAGCACCGGCGGCAGCTCCGGCTCCCGAGCCGGCAGCCGAGACAAGTTGGGCGATGCCTTCGTCTTCTGCGGAAGCGGCACCGGCTGAGGGGCAAGGCTAGGTCCTACCCGGCGTCCGCGATCGACAACAGAAAGGCCGCTGCGGTGACGCTGCGGCCTTTTTGCATCGCCACAAGTCCCGCCGGAAGCGGTCCCTTTCCTGCCCCTGTCTGATTCGTAGCCCGGCTGCCACGCGGCCCGGCTTCTCCGTACTTGCACGGTCCCTCCGTGCACTTTGGAATACAAATTATGTGATCGAGAAGACACACAGGCTGACAACCTTTCGTGGAATCGTCAAAACGCCCAAAAAGTCGGCAGATGCCCGTGATTTTTGCTTCACGGCCCACATCCCTCAATCCAGATTGTCGCAGTAACGCAATTTTGCACGCAGGTCGTTCGCCCGGGGGGCTTCCGGGATCCGACTAGTAAGAACTTGGCGATGGGGATCGAAATGAAAAAACTGGCTTTGTTGGCAACGGCGCTGGCAATGGTGACGACGGGTTCGGCTTTCGCAGCAGACTTGCGCGTGAAGGCATTGAAGGCCCCGCCACCGCCGGCCTTCGATCCCTGGGATATCGCCTTCGGTGGCGCGGTCATGAGCGACTACATCTTCCGCGGCATCACCCAGTCGAACCACAAGCCGTCGGTCTCAGCCTATTTCGAGCCGCGCTACAACGTCACCAAGGACCTCCAGCTCTATGTCGGCGTCGCCGGTGAGAGCATCTCCTTCCCGAACCGCGCCGCCGCCGAGATCGACATCTACGGCGGTATCCGCCCGACCTTCGGTGCGTTCGCCTTCGACATCGGCGTCTGGGGTTATCTGTATCCGGGTGGGACCTGCTATTACGGCGCCCCGATCGACACCGCCGGCAACCCGCTCAGCGCGCAGTGCGCCGCGAACGCCCTGCTCAACGGCAACGTGATGAAGAAGGACGTCAGCTTCTTCGAAGTCTACGGCAAGGTGAATTACACCATCAACGACAACTGGAGCGTTGGCCTCAACGAGTACTACACGCCGAGCTTCCTGAACTCCGGTGCGTGGGGCGACTACGTGTCGATCACCGCCAAGTGGACGGCGCCCAGCACCACGTTCGGCTCCAGCGGCCTCGGCATGTACGTGTCGGGTGAATTCGGCCGCCAGTTCCTGGGCACGTCCGACTCGTTCTACGGCACCGGCTTCGCCGCGCCGGGCTTCGCCGGTCCGTTCCCGAACGGCATCAAGTACGCCGACTACAACACCTGGAATATCGGCGTCGGCTTCACCTACAAGGTCTTCACGCTCGACCTGCGTTACTCCGACACCGACCTGTCGAAGGCGAACTGCAACGCGTTCACCAGCGACTACACGGCAGTCGCCAACGGCAGCTTCAGCAACATCAATCCGACGGGCGTCGGCTCCAACTGGTGCGGCGCGGCCGGCATCGCCAAGCTCTCGTTCGACCTGACGGCGATGACCAACCTGAAGTAGGTTTCCTCCCGCGACCATCTACGAGGGCGGCAGAGCAATCTGCCGCCCTTTTGCTTTGGGGGACGGTGCCTAAAGCATGATTCGGAAAAGTGCGCAGCGGTTTTCCGAAAAGATCATGTTTAAACAACAACCTAGAGCGCGATGGCGATTCATCCCAATCGCGTCGCGCTTTAGCTCAACACGAGGCCGAAACTCGAGGGGCGGGGTGGAGGAAGGCTACGGCGCGCTCAACTCTCGTGTCCCCGGCGCGCTGCGGCGCGTCAGCGCTGCTGCGCAGAACCGGGACCCAGCAAAGCCGACGTCGATTTCCCTCGACGGAATGGGCGCCGGCTCTGCAGCGCACCGGACGATGCTTCGCATCGCCGGGAGCGCTGCGGCTGCGTCCGGGGCAAGAGAGCAGAGATCCTCGCCCGCAACGACGAAGCCGGAATGAGGAGCCCCGTTCCCGCCTGCCTCTCAGCGCGCCGCGGTCGGCTCCGGCCGGGCTGGCTCGCCGGCTTTGCCAAGCACGTGGATCTCGCCGTCCTCCACCAACGCCACCTTGCGGGTATGGAAGGCGTCCAGCGTCGAGCGGTGGCCGATCGAGACGATGGTGGCCTGCGGCAGCTTCTCCGTCAGCAGCCGATAGAGCCGGTCCTCGGACGGCTCGTCCAGCGAGGCGGTCGCTTCGTCGAGGAATAGATAGTCCGGCCCATGCAGCAGGGCACGAGCAAGTCCAAGGCGTTGCTGTTCGCCGAGCGACAATGTCCGGTTCCAGTGACCGTGCTCGCCGAGCCGGTCCGCCAGCCGCTTCATGCCGACTGCGATCAAGGCGTCGCGAATCTTCTCGGGCGGGATGGAGTCGTGCTCGGCCGGGTAGATGACGGCGTCGGCCAGCGGGCCGATTGGGAAATACGGCCGCTGCGGCAGCATCATCAGCTTCGACTTCTCGGGAATGGCGACCGTGCCGGTGCCGAACGGCCAGACGCCCGCAATGGCGCGGAACAGTGTCGACTTGCCTGAGCCCGACGGGCCGGTCACAAGCACCCGCTCCGACGGTTGGATCGTGAAGGCATCGGCTGCGACCAGAGGTGCGCCGTTCGGCAGCTTGACCAGCAATTGCTCGAGCGCGATTGCCTTGCCGGTCGATGGTGCGACGTCGATGGTCGGTTCGAGCGCCGCGCCGTGGGCGGAGCTGACCGACATCTCGAAGCCATCGAGGCGGGCGATCACCGCGCGCCACTCGGCGAGCGAGCGATAGGCGGTGACGAAGAAGGACAGCGCATCCTGCACGCTGCCGAACGCCGAGCCGGTCTGCATCATGTCGCCGAGCTGGATGCGCTTGGCGAAGTAGGCCGGCGCCACCACCACATAGGGAAAGATCGTTGCAGCCTGACCGTAGCTTGCCGTGAACGCGGTCAGGCGCTTGGTCCGGCTCATGATCTCGTACCAATTGCCGATGACGAAGCCGAAGCGCCGCAGGAGATATCCTCGCTCCGCGTTCTCACCTTTCAACAGGGCGATCTGCTCGGAATTCTCGCGCACGCGGATCAGGTTGAAACGGAAGTCGGCCTCGAAGCGTTGCTGCTCGAAATTGAGATTGATGAGCGGGGCGCCGATCCAGTGCGTCAGCCCGGTCCCCAGAATCGCGTAGACCAGCGCGCACCAGACCAGAAAACCGGGGATGAGGATATCGGTGCCGTAGATGTACAAGGGGGCCTTGTAGGACAGACCCCAGAGGATGACGACGAACGAGGCCAGCGTCACGATCGACGACAAAAGGCCAAGGCCGATGGTCAGCGTTTGTTCGACGAAATTCTTGACGTCCTCGGTGATACGCTGGTCCGGATTGTCGGCGGCGTCGCCCTTGAGCTGCATGCGGTAATGCGTGGCGCCTTCGAGCCATTCGCCGAGATAATGTTGCGTCAGCCATTGCCGCCAGCGGATCTGGAGCCATTGGTTCAGGTAGAGCTTGTAGACGGCCAGTGCGACGAAGGTGAAGGCCAGGCCAAGGAAGATCCAGACCTCCTTGACGAACTCCGGCAGATCGTAGGCCTGCAGCGCGCTGTAGAACCGGTTCTGCCATTGATTGAGGAGCACATTGATCGCGACCAGCACCAGCTCCATCGCGACGACGACGGCGAGCAGGCCGCGGCCGACCCATTTGTCCTCCGACCGGAAATAGGGGGCGGCGATTCGCCAAACGATCGCGAGCGTGGCGCTGATGTTCTTCACAGAGCAGGGTCTCCTCGGGAAATGTGCATAAATGCCCTTAGCCAAGGACTTGAAGCCATGGCGGAAAGCGGCGCGCTTAGACTAAAGTCGCAAGTTCTGTAATTTGCGTTGTCTTGTCGCACCCCGCAACCCTAGCATGGCGTTCGACGGCGCGGGGTGGGGTGCTCCGGGATTCGCGAGCTTGTGAGCGGACGGGAACCGCTGCAATCGCGAGGAATTCGCGTCCAGCTCGGGGGTTATCGCTTCCAGCGTCAAGCAGGATCGGCTCTCCACGCGGGCCGTCTGCCGCAAACATGCGTGGGGGAGGAAGATCATGTGGAATCAAGTCTATGATCCGCTGCACAGCCCGGTGCTGTCGACGATTGCGGCGGCAGTGCCGGTCGTCACGCTGCTGGTCCTGATCGCGAGCGGTCGCGTCCAGGCGCATATCGCGGCGATCATCGCCGTGATCGTCGCCAATCTGATCACGATCTTCGTCTTCACGATGCCGGCGAACATGTCGATCCGCGCCTCGGTGCTGGGCATCGTGACCGGCTTCTTTCCGATCGGCTGGATCGTCCTCAACGTCATCTTCCTCTATCAGGTGACGGTGAGCACGGGACGCTTCGAATTGCTCAAGCGCGCCGTCGGCGGCGTCACCGAGGACCGGCGGCTGCAATTGCTGCTGATCGCGTTCTCCTTCGGCGCGTTCTTCGAGGGCGCCTCGGGCTTCGGCACGCCGGTCGCGATCACCGGTGCCGTGCTGATCGGCCTCGGCTTCTCGCCGCTCGCCGCCTCCGGACTGTCGCTGATCGCCAACACCGCGCCGGTCGCCTATGGCGCGCTGGGCACGCCGATCCAGGGCCTGGCCTCGGTCACCGGGCTCGATCCCTACATCCTTGGTGCCATGGTCGGCCGGCAATTGCCGTTCTTCTCGCTGATCGTGCCGTTCTGGGTGGTGTGGGCGTTCGCGGGCTGGAAGGGCATGAAGGATGTCTGGCCGGCGATTCTCGTCACCGGCGTGTCGTTCGCGATCCCGCAATTCGTGATCTCCAACTTCATCAATCCCTGGATCGTCGACATCGGCGCGTCGCTGATCTCGATGGGCGCGCTGATCCTGTTCCTGAAGGTCTGGCAGCCCAGGCAGCTCTGGCTGTCGCCGGCGTTGCGCGGCAATGATGAATCGGCCGCTACCATGGCCGCGGCAAAACCACTCGACAAGACGCCGCTGACGCAGAGCGAGATGTTCAGCGCGCTGCTGCCGTGGATCATCGTCTGCATCGTGATGCTGATCTGGGGCAACGGCGCCTTCAAGTCCTGGGCGAATTCGATCTTCGTCTGGAACTATCCGGTGCCGGAGCTGCACCAGATGATCAACAAGATGCCGCCGGTCGCGCCAGGGCCGACCAAAGAGAGCGCGGTGTTCGGCTTCACCTATCTGTCGTTCACCGGAACGGGCATGCTGATCGCGGCCATCATCTCAGGCTTCCTGATGGGCGTCGGTCCCGGCAAGCTCATGACCGAGTACGGCCGCACCGTCCGGCTGTGCGCGATCTCGCTGATCACGATCTCGGCGATGCTGGCGATCGGCACCCTGACTCGTCTCTCCGGCGTCGACGCGACGCTCGGCCTCGCCTTCGCCGCAACCGGCGTGCTCTATCCCTTCTTCGGTACGCTACTTGGCTGGCTGGGCGTGGCGCTGACGGGATCGGACACCGCCTCCAACGTGCTGTTCGGCAATCTGCAGAAGATCACATCCGAGCAACTAGGCTTGTCGCCGGTCCTGATGGCTGCGGCGAACTCGTCCGGCGGCGTGATGGGCAAGATGATCGACGCGCAGTCGATCGTGGTCGCCTCCACGGCCACCAACTGGTACGGCCACGAGGGCACGATCCTGCGCTTCGTGTTCTGGCACTCGATCGTGCTGGCCTGTCTCGTCGGTGTGCTCGTGACGTTGCAGGCCTATGTCTGGCCATTCACGGCGATGGTCCTGAAGTAGCAGGGCACGGCCCGGCTTCGGCGCAAATCCCCGCGAGGTTCGCCCCCGCGGGGATTTTTGCATCCGATGTGAGCGAACCTTCTCAATGGCGCCGCCGTCTTATAAAAGGTGCGGCAAATCAGGTCGGTCGAGAGGTCTCATGGTTTCGCTCAAGCGGTTGGTGTGTACGGCGGTTGCAATCCTCGCGATGTCCACGCTCGCGCGTGCCGAGGACGGTTTTCCGTTCGGCACCGAGATGACGCTGGAAGCACTGCCGCAAGCCGGCTCCAAGCGGATTCCGAACATCGAGATCGGTGACCATGGCGAGGTCGTGCTCGAGCTCTGGTGCAAGGGCGGCAAGGGCCAGTTCTCCGTCGCCGGCAACACCGTGATCTTCGTCCCCGGTCAGATCCAGGACCGTTCCTGTCCGCAGGCAAGAGCGCAGGCCGACGACGAGCTCGTTGCTGCGCTCAGCAGCGTCGAGACCTGGAAGCGGCAGGGCGACGTGCTGACGCTGATCGGCCCGAAGTCGCTGCGCTTTCGCACGACGGGGAATTAGCACTCCCTGCGCGCCCCGGACGCGCTGCAACGCGCAGCGTTGCTGCGCAGAGCCGGGACCCAGCCTCCTTCTCCACGATCTCGCTTGCGGCCTCTGGGCCCCGGCTCGTAGCGCTTCGCGCTACGTCCGGGGCACGAGAAGCCTACTTCCACACGGACTTGTCGGCATCCCAGCGCTGACCCTTCAGCTCCTTGGTGAGCGCCTCGATCGAACCGTTGTCATCGGGCTGCTCGCCTTCCTCGTCGACGGAGGCGTCATCGGAGAGATTGAGCTTGGCGCCGCTGCTCTCGTCGGCGGTCGTCGTCGCGGGGCTGCCGATCCAGAGCATGAGCTTGTCGGTCGTGCCGGGCTTGTCGGGCGAGACGAGCCCTGCCACCTCGATCGTGTCGGTGAGCTCGAGCGCGGGGAAATCCTGGTTCGGCCGCTTGAAGACCAGCTTGAGCTTGCCCGTGGCGGGATTGAAGCTTTGCGAGAGCGGCTTTGCCGCCAATGTTCGGCTCAAAACGTTCGTGACTGCGGCCGCGAGCTTGTTGCGGTTGATCTTGTCGCCCTCGCGCCAGTCGGCCGCCGCGAAGCGGATGGTGCGGTCCATTTCGGTCATGCCCGCGGTCCAGCCTGCGGCGGTGACGCCCGGCATCGCCTTGAATTTCGCCAGCAGCGCGCCGGCGCGCTCGGGATCGACCGACATGTTGATGGTCTGCTCGCCCGCGCGCAGCGCGTCGCAGCCGACATTGAGGCTCGCCAGCGTCACCTCGACCTCCTGGCCCCTCAGGCTCTTGAGGAAGTCGGTCGCCGCATCGAGCTTGACTTTGACCGCGATCGCCTCGGGCGAGACGTCGGTGAAATCCTTCGGCTGCGGCATGATGCCGTCGTCGGAGGTCTGGTTGTCCTGAAATTCCTTCTCGCTGAGGTCGGAATTGTCGGGCGAGGTCACCTCGGTCACCACCTGGCCAATGCTGATCTGGCCGCGGAATTCGAAGCTATCCCCGGCCTGCTTGCGCAGCAGCTTGACGCTGACGGGAGCCTTCTCGCTCATGCTCTGCGTGGTGCCCGTCAGCGTTTGGCCGGCGACCTGGAGATTGACGACGAAGCGGTCCTTGCGGTCGGAATTCTTTGCGACGGGATAGCAGACGTCGAGCACGGCGGCCGTGACCGTCTTGCCCTGGCGCGTCTCCTTGAGGATCACGTCGGCATTGCCGTCCATGAGCCCGTCGATCGAGGTGAAATAGCGCGTCTCCACGCCCCCGGGCACCGTGGCCTTGGGTGACAGCTTCATCTGGGCGGAGGCGACCTCCGGCGAAGCTGCAAGCAGAACCGCCAACAGGGCTGTCGAACAAACCAGAAGCGCACGCATCGATGAAACCTCGCGCAATCGAATCGGCGCGCCACCGTAGTGGGTTTTGGCCGTCGGTTGAATCGGAAAGCTGAAGGCAGGGTCTGCAAAAAAGAAGGCCGCCCGGAGGCGGCCTTCGCAACATTGTAATGAAAGGATCGGCTTAGAAGCCGCCCATGCCGCCGCCGGCGGGCATCGCGGGCGGGGCTTCCTTCTTCGGCGTTTCGGCGACCATGGCCTCGGTGGTGACCAGCAGGCCGGCCACGGAGGAGGCGTCCTGGAGCGCGGTGCGCACCACCTTGGCGGGGTCGATGATGCCCTTCTCGATCATGTCGACATAGTCCTCGGTCTGGGCGTCGAAGCCGAAGGTCTCGGACTTGTTCTCCAGGATCTTGCCGACCACGATCGAGCCTTCCACGCCGGCGTTTTCCGAGATCTGGCGGATCGGAGCCTCGAGCGCCTTCAGCACGATGTTGATGCCGGCCTGGACGTCGGCATTGGCGTTGGTGAGACGGCCCACCGCCTTCTTGGCACGGAGCAGCGTGACGCCGCCGCCGGGGACGATGCCTTCCTGCACCGCGGCGCGGGTGGCGTTGAGGGCGTCCTCGACGCGGTCCTTCTTCTCCTTGACCTCGATCTCGGTCGCGCCGCCGACGCGGATCACCGCGACGCCGCCGGCGAGCTTGGCCAGGCGCTCCTGGAGCTTCTCACGGTCGTAGTCCGAGGTGGTTTCCTCGATCTGGGCCTTGATCTGACCGACGCGGGCCTCGATCTCCGGCTTCTTGCCGGCACCCTTGACGATTGTGGTGTTCTCCTTGTCGATCACGACCTTTCCGGCGCGACCCAGCATCTTCACCGTGACGTTCTCGAGCTTCATGCCGAGGTCTTCGGAGATGAGCTGGCCGCCGGTCAGGATCGCGAGATCCTCGAGCATGGCCTTGCGGCGATCGCCGAAGCCCGGCGCCTTGACGGCAGCGACCTTGAGGCCGCCACGCAGACGGTTGACGACCAGGGTGGCCAGCGCCTCGCCCTCGACGTCCTCCGCGATGATGACGAGCGGCTTGCCAGACTGCACCACCGCTTCCAGCACCGGCAGCATGGCCTGCAGGCCCGAGAGCTTCTTCTCGTGCAGGAGGATGTAGGCGTCCTCGAGCTCGGCGGTCATCTTCTCGGGGTTGGTGATGAAGTAGGGGCTGAGATAGCCGCGGTCGAACTTCATGCCCTCGACGATGTCGACTTCGGTGTCGAGCGACTTGTTCTCTTCGACGGTGATGACGCCCTCGTTGCCGACCTTCTGCATCGCCTGGGCGATCATCTTGCCGATGGCGGCATCGCCGTTGGCCGAGATGGTGCCGACCTGGGCGACCTCGGAGGAGGCCGCGACGGGCTTGGCGCGCTTCTCGATGTCCTTGACGACGGCCGCCACCGCGCTGTCGATACCACGCTTGAGGTCCATCGGGTTCATGCCGGCGGCAACTGCCTTGGCGCCTTCGCGCACGATGGCCTGGGCCAGCACGGTCGCGGTGGTGGTGCCGTCGCCGGCGAGGTCGTTGGTCTTGGAGGCGACCTCACGCACCATCTGGGCGCCCATGTTCTCGAACTTGTCCTCGAGCTCGATCTCCTTGGCGACGGTGACGCCGTCCTTGGTGATGCGGGGCGCGCCGAACGACTTCTCGATGACGACGTTGCGGCCCTTCGGGCCCAGCGTCACCTTGACGGCGTTGGCGAGAATGTCGACGCCGCGCAGCATGCGATCGCGCGCGTCTCCGGAAAACTTGACGTCTTTGGCAGCCATTTCTGCAATCCCTCTGGTTTCGTGATGTGTCTATCGCTCGCCTCGTCGCATCATGTCCGGGGGTCCGCAGGTCGAACCCGGTGGAATGATGGATGCCCGGATCTTGGCGACCCGGGCATGACATTCAGCGGCTGTTCAGGCGGATGGCCTTAGGCCAGAACGCCCATGATGTCCGACTCCTTCATGATCAGGAGATCTTCGTTGTCGATCTTGACCTCGGTGCCCGACCACTTGCCGAACAGCACGCGGTCGCCGACCTTGAGGTCGATCGGGGTCAGCTTGCCGGCCTCGTCGCGGCCACCGGGGCCCACGGCGACGACCTCGCCCTGGGATGGCTTTTCCTTGGCGGTGTCCGGAATGATGATGCCGCCCTTGGTCTTTTCCTCGGCGTCGATACGTTTGACCACGACACGGTCATGCAGCGGACGAAATTTGGATTTAGCCATGACGTTTCCCTTTGGAGGCTCGCTTCGGAAGTAGTGGAAGTGGGTGGGGCGGCGCTTCCGTCCATCCCCTATCCCGAGGATCGAACGGCGCGCTT
Organism: Bradyrhizobium sp. PRIMUS42; assembly: GCF_023006515.1. NCBI lineage: Bacteria > Pseudomonadati > Pseudomonadota > Alphaproteobacteria > Hyphomicrobiales > Nitrobacteraceae > Bradyrhizobium > Bradyrhizobium sp. PRIMUS42. Next base: position 3,830 of record NZ_JALBGZ010000072.1, on the reverse strand, counting down.
AGCAATCGGGCTTTCCGAGTGCTAATAGTGGGCCCGGAAATATGGCTTGGCCGCGATCCTGTCAAGCAAAGGTGGTTAAGCGATTGGTGAGGCGGATATAGGATGGTGGCATTGGAAACTTGTTCGGGGCGCCGACGTATCAAAGGACGTCATTGCCCCGGCAGCGGTTTTGCGCTTGGCTGCGGGAGGGGTGCGGCCATGGTTTTGTTCGGGGGAATGCCATGATCAGTTCAGCTCACGCGCGCACGGTTGCCAATCTGGCGGCCGCCTCTTGTCTGGCGCTGCTGCTGGGCGCCTGCGGCGGCGGCATGAGCCTGCCGTCCTTCTCATCGTCCTCGCCGCCGCCCGAAGCCGAGCCGGGAGTAGCCCCGGAAATGCCTGCGACCATTCGCGGCGACGAGATCGTCGGCCGCTGGGGTCTGGCCTCGTTCCAGAACCCGGCCGACCGCGCCCGCACCGAGGCGGCCGCGAGAGCCCAGTGCAAGAACCCCTACGTGATCACCGCCGGCTCCTCCGGCGGCGTGATCATGCATCTGGCCGACCAGGCAACGCCCCAGGAGCTGCGGCTGAAGGGCTCGCCGAGCGGCAAGAACTACATCGGACCGGCGGGCCCGACCCCCGGCGAGCAGGACCGCGAAATCATCTCCTTCGACGGCCGCGTCCTGATCACCCGCTTCATCGACAAGGACGCCGCCACCCGCTACGGCAACATGGTCTACGTCCGCTGCGCGCCCAGGGCGTGATTTTCCACCGTCATTCCGGGGCACGCGAAGCGTGAACCCGGAATCTCGATGTGGTGGGCTCCTTGCCTCGAAGCTCCGGATTCCGGGTTCGGTCCTGCGGACCGCCCCGGAACGATAGCGTGAGATGAATCCCAAGCAAAAACGCCGGCCCCAGGGCCGGCGCTTTGCTTTTGTCCGTAATCCGCGTCCGCTTAGTCGAACAGCGCGTCGATGTCGTCCTGCGAGGCGTGGCCGACGTCGCCGGTGAGCTTCGGACCGTTGAGAAGCTTTTCCTCCTCGCTGCGATTGTCCACCTGCGCCGGCACGTGGGACTTGATCGCGTCGACGCCGCCCCAGATGTCCATCATCGCATTGATGTGCTGCTCGATGAACTTCATCGTGCCCATGACCTTGCTGATGCGCTGGCCGGTCAGGTCCTGGAAGTTGCAGGCCTCGAAGATCGAGATGACGCGTTCCTGGATGTCGTCGGCGAGCCGCTTCTGCTGGTCGACCGAGTCCACCTTGGACATTGCGCTGGCGGCCTGGTCGATCGATTCCGCGGCTTCGAGGATCTGCTGGGTCGCCTGCTCGGTGCCGCCGACGACCGCGCCGAGCTCGCCGTTGACCTTGGCCATTTCGCCACCGTCAAAGCTCTTGCCATGCAGCGTCGCGATCTCGCGCTTGGTGCGGTCGATGGCGTCATGGATGAGGTCGAGCTCGACCTTCAGCTTCTCGCACTGCTCGATCTGCGCCCGATAGGTGTCGAGCATGGTACGAGCCTCGGAGAGCTCGTGGGCGGTGGAGGCGTCGATTGCCGCCATGGCTGCGCTTCCCGACAGGGGCACGCTGCCCTTCGCCATCTGGGCGCGGATCGCACGTAGTTCGGCCATGATCTCGCTATGCATCGGGATTGCCTCTTCGGTCACGTCCAAAATCGGCATCTCGCCACCAGCGATATCCTCGACGCGAAAACGTTTGCGGTGAACAGCCATCAAGATACTCCCCCCACCTCACTCACGCGTCTTTGTAGTCAGAAGCGATTTAACACGAAGTTCACAGCCGGAACTGTTGTGCGGCGTCGCGCGACGGCGCGCAAAGAAGCGATTAACCAAGGCCATGCCGCGTTCATCGAAAATAAACGCTGATCGCCAAATTGCCCCTCGGTTGACGACGTGGTGAATCCAAACGACCGATACGTTTACCAAACAAAACGGCTTTTGCTCTTTATTGACCACGTCGAGGGGCGCGGACCAGTCATCAGCTCTCCACGGCGCATGTGATCTAGACGAAACAGTACAGAGTACGTCGATGTTCAAGAAAATGTCTGTTGCGCTGCTCTGCAGCGCTTGCACCTTCATTGCCGGCGCAAACAGTGCCAGCGCCTTCGACAATAGCGTGCCGAACGATCCGCCCGCGGTGCTCTACCAGCCGCATGTGCCGCCGGCGCCAGTGCGCGTCGCATCCAATTCGAATATGGGCGGCGGCTTCATCGAGTTCCTGTTCGGTGACGGCCCCGGCCGCGGCCCGGCCTATGCGCCGGAGCAGCCGGTGTATCAGCAGCAGCCGGGCTATTACGACCAGCGCCGCCTGCCGCCGATGGGCGAGCCGCAGGTGCAAGGCGGATATCAGCAAGGCACGCTCCAGCAGGAGCCAGTCGATCCGCGGCAGCGTCCGTTCGATCCGAGGTTCGAGAAACAATCTGTTGACTATAGCGGCAGGGAAAGTCCCGGCACGATCGTGGTCGATACCCCGAACAAGTTCCTCTATCTCGTCGAGGGCAACGGCAGGGCGATGCGCTACGGCATCGGCGTCGGGCGTCCCGGCTTCACCTGGTCCGGCGTGAAGTCGATCACGGCCAAGCGCGAATGGCCGGACTGGACGCCGCCGGCGGAAATGATCGCGCGCCGCCCCGATTTGCCCCGGCACATGGAAGGCGGCCCGGAAAACCCGCTCGGCGCCCGCGCGATGTATCTGGGCTCGACGCTCTACCGGATCCACGGCTCCAACGAGCCCTGGACCATCGGCACCAACGTTTCATCCGGCTGCATCCGCATGCGCAACGAGGACGTCATCGACCTCTACGGCCGCGTCAATGTCGGCACCAAGGTCGTGGTGATGTGAGGCCTGCGCTCGATGCGAGCCGTCGACTCGGCGTGCCGCGCCGGCTCGTGATGCGCTGCATCGAAGCCGTTGCGTGGGCCGGCGCCTTCCGGCGACGGTCTATGCCCGCTGACGACGCTTCGTCGACCTGCGGCGAGGGGCAACGGAGCCGCGACGGCGCGTTGATGAATGGGAGGCCGCTGCGCGAGCCGAGCGTTTCGACCGCCCCGCCGACAGCTCCGCCTTCCTGACGCGCTCGTGCAGTCCCTCCAACTCGTACAATTCGGTGATGAGATGCGTCGTCACGTCGGCCAAGGTTGCAATGCGGTGCTGAAGAGGACTCATTTTTGAAACCCCGAAGAGGCAGCTACATCGTGTGTGGCATGAGCAACGTGTTCTTCCAGTTGAACACCCATGTCCGAATTTGGAAATCCGGGAGTCTACGTACCGGAATGCGATTTCGTTTTTCTTGGTGAACTGAGGCGCGTCCGGCAGTCAGTGCAATCTCTGGGCGCATTAGTCATACTATATCGTGCGGCTTCTCTGCGAGCTGTGGCTCAGAAGGCGCTCGAGTGGGGACGCAAATGAAAACGGCCGCCCTGGAGGCGGCCGTTTCGCGCATCTACTGGGCGAATCTCTTACGCGTAGTCGCTGTCGCCATCGTCTCCGCCGCCGAAATCGCTGTCGTCGGCCATGTCCACATTGCCGTCATCGCGATTGTCGTCGTAGTTCTGATCGTTGTTGTTGTTCCGATCGTCGTTCGACGCCTGGTCGGAGAAGCCCTGACGGGAATCGCGATTCGAGCCGATGTCGTTGACGCCCGCATCGCGCGCGAGTGAGCCGCCGGACTGGTCGCTGCCGCTCCAAGGGCTTCCACCAGCGCTGCGGTCGCCGAGGGCATTGGTATCGCCGAAGGCCTGCTGGTGCGATCCACCCATCATGCCGCGGATGCTGGACAGCAGCAGCGAACCGCCGACGACGCCGGCTGCGGCCGCTGCCGCCGTGCCG
>NZ_JALBGZ010000729.1:0-3043 GCF_023006515.1 Bradyrhizobium sp. PRIMUS42 | reverse complement strand
TCGAGCAGGCTTCGGCGTAACGCCAAGACCAGTGCAAAGGTGTGCTCCGGGACAGTATTGGTCGCGTAGTTCCGGATGTTCGACACCGTTATGTCTCTTGCGGCGCAGGCCTTCTCGCCGGGCGGGATTGCGACCGGCGTCGATTTCTCGGAGTTTCCGCTGTGCCGGGCGGCATCGGATGCGCCTGCGCTTACCGGCGCGCCACGCAAGCTGAAATTGTCGTGGAACGCCGGCGCGGTGTGCTTGGCGCCGGTGCCGGTCGCCATCGAGCACGGCTTCTTCCAGAAGCACAATCTCGACGTCGAGCTCATCAACTATTCCGGCTCGACCGACCAATTGCTCGAGGCGATCGCGACGGGCAAGAGCGATGCCGGTCTCGGCATGGCGCTGCGCTGGCTGAAGCCGCTGGAGCAGGGCTTTGACGTCAAGATCGCCGCCGGCACCCATGGCGGCTGCATGCGCGTCCTGACCCGCGCAGACTCCAGTGTAAGCAAGCTCGTCGATCTCAAGGGCAAGATCGTCGCGGTTGGCGATCTGGCAGGCCCCGACAAGAACTTCTTCTCCATTCAGCTCGCAAAGCTCGGCATCGATCCCAACAAGGACGTCGATTGGCGCGCCTATCCCGGCAACCTGCTCAACGTCGCTGTGGAGAAGGGCGAGGTGCAGGCGTTTCTGTCGTCCGATCCGCTCGGCTATCTCTGGCTCAAGGACAGTCAGTACAAGGAAGTTGCGTCCAATCTCGACGGCGAGTATCGGGAAAAGAGCTGCTGCATCCTCGGTCTGCGCGGCAGCCTGGTGCGCGAGGAGCCGCAGGTCGCTCGCGCGCTGACCCAAGCGCTGCTCGACGCCGCGATGCTCACCACGCAAAACCCGGCCGTGACGGCAAAGTCGTTCCAGCCCTACGCACCGAAGACCGCGTCGCTCGCCGACATCGAGGGCATGGTGCGCTACCACACCCACCATCATCATCCCGTCGGCGAGATCCTGAAGCGCGAGCTCAAGGGCTATGCGGACGATCTGAAGAGCGTGCAGGTCTTCAAGCCGGGCACCGACACGGCCAAATTCGCGGAGCGCATCTATGTCGACGTATTCGCTGTCTGACGGCCTCGCCTCCGGCGCGCCGCGTCTCTCCCGCGCGCCGCTGCTTGCGGGCTGGATCCGGGAGTCCGGCGCCGGAGTTCTTGCCAGCATCGCCTGGATCGCCTTCGGCCTGTCCTGCCTGTGGTGGCAGGATGTCGGTGACTGGACGCGTACGCATTCGCTCGGCATTGCCGCTTTTGTCATTGCGGCGATCGCGCTGTTCGGAACCGTCAGCGCCGACTATTTGGGATCGGCGGGACGGGCATTGCACAAGCGCGCGCCCTGGCTCCTCGCACTCGGCGCGTTCCTGACCCTGTGGGAGGTCGCGACCGCCAAATTCGCCTGGCTGCCGCTGCCGTTCTTCCCGCCGCCGCAGGCGATCATCGAAGTCTACACCGACGACCTGCCGAAGCTGCTCGACAGTGTCTTCGCCTCGGTCAAGCTCCAGCTCGGCGGCTATCTGATCGGCGCGACGGTCGGCTTTCTCACCGGCGTCTCGATCGGCTGGTCGCGCGCAGTCGGCTATTGGGTGCATCCGGTGCTACGCTTCATAGGCCCGCTGCCGGCGACCGCCTGGCTGCCGATCGCTTTCTTCACGTTCCCGTCGAGCTGGAGCGCATCGACCTTCCTGATTGCGCTGGCGACCGGCTTTCCGGTCACCGTGCTGACCTGGTCGGGCGTGGCGAGCGTCAGCAACGCCTATTACGACGTCGCGCGCACGCTGGGCGCAAAGCCATCCTTCCTGGTGTTGAAGGTGGCGATCCCCGCAGCATTGCCGCACGTCTTCGTCGGCCTGTTCATGGGGCTTGGCTCGTCCTTCGCCGTGCTCGTCGTCGCCGAGATGATCGGCGTCAAGGCCGGGCTCGGCTGGTACCTGCAATGGGCGCAGGGCTGGGCCGCCTACGCCAACATGTATGCGGCGCTGATCGTGATGTCGCTGCTCTGCTCCGGCGCGATCACGCTGCTGTTTTCGATCCGTGATCGTCTGCTGGTCTGGCAGAAGGGGACCGTGAAATGGTAGCTACAGCTCTCGCCGAAATCGACACTCATCCGGCTGCCGGTGCCGCGCTCGACATCGAGCAGGTCAGCCACGCCTTCGACATCGACGGCACCGAGCTGCCGGTGCTGAGCGACGTCAGCATCTCCGTCGAACCCGGCGACTTCGTCGCGCTGCTCGGCCCTTCCGGCTGCGGCAAGTCGACCTTGCTGCGGCTCGTTGCCGGCCTCGACAAACCCAAGGCGGGCACGTTGCGCGAGGACGAGGCGCGCATCACCCGGCCGCATCCCTCGCGCGTGGTCGTGTTCCAGGATCCGACCCTGTTTCCCTGGCGGTCGGTCTGGGACAACGTCGCCCTGGGCCTCGAGGCCCAGGGCATTTTGAAGAGCCAGCGCCACCGCGTCGATGCCGCGCTCGATCTGGTCGGCCTGGCGTCGTTCCGCAACGCCTATCCGCACCAGCTCTCCGGCGGCATGGCGCAGCGCGTCGCGCTGGCCCGGGCCCTGGTCAACGATCCAAAAATCCTGATCCTCGACGAGCCGCTCGGAAAATTGGACTCGCTGACCCGCATCACCATGCAGGCCGAACTCGTTGCGCTCTGGCAGCGCAAGGGCTTTACGACCTTGCTGGTGACGCATGACGCCGAGGAGGCCCTGGTGCTCGCCAACCGCGTCATCGTCTTCAGCGATCGCCCGGCTCGCGTGAAGGCCGACATCCGCGTCGACCGGCCCTATCCGCGGCATCGCGGCGATCCCTATCTCGCCGATCTGCGCCGCCAGATCCTCGGCCTGCTGGGACTGGATGCAACATGGTGACTCCCGTAGCCAAAGGGCGGACGCCGCATAGCGAACCCGACTACATCGCGCGCGCCGAGGCGCTGGCGATCGTGAACATGAACATCTCGCCGAGGGGGCTTGTGATCGGCGCAAGACCTCCGCTCACCCCGTCCGGGAAATCACGCGAGAT
>NZ_JALBGZ010000728.1:0-3058 GCF_023006515.1 Bradyrhizobium sp. PRIMUS42 | reverse complement strand
CGGTCGACGGTCCCTCGCGCGCGGCGCGCGCCGCCGCGGTGCTGACCCTGGTCGGCGCGATCAACCTGCCGATCATCAAATTCTCCGTGGACTGGTGGAACACGCTGCACCAGCCGGCTTCGGTGATGCGCATGGGCGGCTCGGCGCTGGACAAATCGTTCCTGATTCCGCTGCTGGTGATGGCGATCGCCTTCACGCTGCTGTTCGTCACGCTGCACCTGGCGGCGATGCGCAACGAGATCCTGCGCCGCCGCGTCCGTTCCCTGCAGATGATGCAGGCGAGCCGTGTGGCGTTCTCGAGCGAAGCGGGCACCGGTTCGCGCGGACAAAACGCGTCGAAAGAAGTTGGGGCCGCAGGATGATGTCGCTCGGTCCTTATGCATCCTTCATCGTGACATCCTACGCCGCAGCGGCCGTCGTGGTCGCGATCCTGATCGGCTGGATCGTGCTCGACCATCGCAACCAGACGCAGCGCCTGCGCGAGCTCGACCGCAGCGGCATCACCCGCCGCTCCGGTCGCAGCGCCATGGACGCGTCATGAGCGAACAATCGACCTCCGCACCGCCGCAGCGCCGCACCTTCCTGATGGTGCTGCCGCTGATCGCCTTCATTGGCCTTGCGCTGCTGTTCTGGTTCCGGCTCGGCAGCGGCGATCCCTCGCGGATTCCCTCCGCGCTGATCGGCCGCCCCGCGCCGCAGACCGTGCTGCCGCCGCTCGAGGGATTGCAGGCTGACAATGCGCCGGTGCCGGGGCTCGATCCCGCCGCGTTCAAGGGCAAGGTCAGTCTCGTCAATGTCTGGGCGTCCTGGTGCGTGCCTTGTCATGACGAAGCACCGCTCCTGACCGAACTGGCAAAAGACAAGCGCTTCCAGCTGGTCGGCATCAATTACAAGGACGCGGCCGACAATGCGCGCCGCTTCCTCGGCCGCTACGGCAACCCGTTCGGCCGCGTCGGCGTGGACGCCAACGGCCGCGCCTCGATCGAATGGGGCGTCTACGGCGTTCCCGAGACCTTCGTCGTCGGGCGCGAAGGCACCATCGTCTACAAGCTGGTCGGCCCGGTCACGCCGGACAATCTGCGGACGGTGTTGTTGCCGCAGATGGAGAAGGCATTGAAGGCGGGATCTTAGCCAAGACCGTCATTGCGAGGAGCCCGCGACAAAATTGCGTAGCAATTTTGCGCTGATGCGACGAAGCAATCCAGAATCCCTCCGCGGAAAGATTCTGGATTGCTTCGCTTCGCTCGCAATGACGAGTGGGGAGACTTACCCCTTCCGTACATCCCCCGCCTCGGCCTCGCTTGCCTCCAGCGACACCGGATCGAGGTGATAGCGCTTGGTCAGCGGCATCTGGGCGATGGCGAAGATCATCGTGATCGGCGTCACGCCGAACACCTTGAAGTTGACCCAGAAGTCCGTGCTTTGCGTACGCCAGACGATCTCGTTCAGCACCGCCATGCCGGCGAAGAACAGCGCCCAGCGCAGCGTGAGGATGCGCCAGCCCTGCGGCGTCAAATTGAACATCTGGTCGAACATCACGGCGATGAAGGAGCGGCCGAACAAAAGGCCACCGCCGAGGATCGCGGCGAACAGGCCGTAGATGATGGTCGGCTTGACCTTGATGAAGGTCTCGTCGTGCAGCACCAGCGTCAGCGTGCCGAACACCAGCACGATCACGCCTGTGACGATCGCCATGATCGGGATGTGACGCGTCACCACATAGGACGCCGCCATCGCCGCTACGATCGTGACCATGAAGGCGCCGGTGGCCGCGAACAGATTGAACTTGGCGTTGACGAAGAAGAACACGAGCAGCGGACCGAGCTCGGTCGCCAGCTTGAACAGCGGATGCGGCTGGGTCTTGTCCATTCGTCAGCTTTCGATTCCGGCTATGGCACGGGCGAAATCGCGCGCGGTGAACGGCGCGAGATCGTCGACGCCTTCGCCGACGCCGATGAAATGCACCGGCAGTTTGAATTTTTCGGCGAGCGCTACCAGGATGCCGCCGCGCGCAGTGCCGTCGAGCTTGGTCATCACGAGGCCGGTGACCCCCGCGGTGCGATGGAAGGCCTCGACCTGCGACAGCGCATTCTGGCCGACGGTGGCGTCGAGCACCAGCAGCACGGCATGCGGCGCAGTGTCATCCACCTTGCGGATCACGCGCACGACCTTTTCGAGCTCGTTCATCAGCTCGGCCTTGTTTTGCAAGCGACCGGCGGTGTCGATCAGGAGCACGTCGACGTTTTGCTCCTTCGCGGCGGTGAGCGCGTTGAAGGCGAGGCTCGCCGAATCCGAGCCCTGCGCCCCGGCGATGACCGGTGTCTTCGTGCGTTCGCCCCAGACCTTCAGCTGTTCGATCGCGGCTGCGCGAAACGTGTCACCGGCGGCCAGCATCACCTTGCGGCCTTCGGATGCGAATTTTTGCGAGAGTTTTCCGATGGTGGTGGTCTTGCCGGAGCCGTTGACCCCGACCACCAGAATCACGAACGGCTTCCTGGCGGTGTCGATCTCGAGCGGCCTCGCCACCGGCGCCAGCACCTTCTCGACCTCGGTCGCGACGACATCCTTCACCTCGTCCGCCGAGATCGCCTTGTCGTAGCGGCCGGTGCCGACCGCGTCGGCAATCCGGACCGCAACGGAAGTGCCGAGATCGGCGCGCAGCAGCACGTCCTCGATGTCATCGAGCATGGCGCGGTCGAGCTTGCGCTTGGTGACGAGGTCGGCGACCGCGGTCCCGAGTGAGGACGAGGTGCGCTTCAGCCCGTTGGACAGGCGGCGCCACCAGCTCAGCTTGGGGGGATCTGACGTGGTATCGTTCATGGTGGCGGTGTGTTAGCCGTTCCCGCCGTTAAACGAAAGACTTGACCCGAAGGTCCTGCAATTGCTCGATGTTCCCGAATTGACAGCCGATGAGATCCTGGCCCGCGTGCTCCATCGCGACGGCTTGATGCTGATCATCGACAAGCCGTCGGGCCTGCCGGTGCATCGCGGCCCCAAGGGCGGCGCCAATCTGGAGGCCTCGTTCGACGCGCTGCGTTTCGGCCTGCCGCGACCGCCG
>NZ_JALBGZ010000727.1:0-3059 GCF_023006515.1 Bradyrhizobium sp. PRIMUS42 | reverse complement strand
CCTGGATGGCCGCGAGCGTCGCCTCGGGCGTCTCGCCATAGCGGGGATAGGGCACGCACTCGCCGCGGCCGGTCAGCCCGTCCCGGCTGACCTCCCCCACGACAGTCACGGCCTCGGTTTTAGCCCCCCGGCTGATGGTAAAGCTGCCCGCGATCGGGAAGCGCTCGATTCGCGCCGCCAGGGAAGCAAATTTCATGGAAGTCATTTTGAACTCTGGCGAAATCTGAACCTGCTAGTTACCTCTAGCAACTAACATTAACCACTTGGGGATACCTTCTCTGGGTAAGGGCGCGTGCGCAACTCTCTGATCTTCTCCGCCCCGGCACGGGAGCGGACATCTTGAACAGCGATCCGAAGCTGGAGCGGATTGCCAAGGGCAACGCGCTGGCACTTTGCGCCACTGGGACCTGGACCGCGAGCTTCGCGCCGGTGCTGGAGCGGATCGTGGCCGACGCCGAGAAGCTGGCCGGCGGCCCCCAGAGCATCTTCATCGACGTCTCCGAGGTCGCCAAGCTCGACACCTTCGGCGCCTGGCTGATCGAGCGGCTGCGCCGCAGCCTGACCAATGGGCCCGTCGAGGCGCAGATCGCGGGACTCTCCGCCAATTATTCGAGCCTGGTCGACGAGGTGCGGCGGGTTAGGGCGACGGCCGTGGTCGACGGCGGCACGGTGACCATCACCGGCATGCTGGAGCAGATCGGCCGGACCGTGGCCGGTGTGGGCGGGACGGTTGCGGGCCTCGTCGACATGCTCGGCGCCGTGCTCGCGGCAGGATTTCGCGTCCTGATCCATCCGCGCTCGTTCCGCCTGACCTCGACCGTGCATCACATGGAGCAGGTCTGCTGGCGCGCGGTGCCGATCATCGTGCTGATCACCTTCCTGATCGGCTGCATCATCGCCCAGCAGGGCATCTTCCATTTCCGCCGATTCGGCGCCGACATCTTCGTGGTCGACATGCTCGGCGTGCTGGTGCTGCGTGAGATCGGCGTGCTCCTGGTCGCGATCATGGTCGCGGGACGCTCGGGCAGCGCCTACACCGCCGAGCTCGGCTCGATGAAGATGCGCGAGGAGATCGACGCGCTGCGCACCATGGGCTTCGACCCGATCGAGGTGCTGGTGTTGCCGCGCATGATGGCTCTCGTGCTGGCGCTGCCGATCCTCGCTTTCCTCGGCGCGATGGCCGCGCTCTATGGCGGCGGCCTCGTCGCCTGGCTCTATGGCGGGGTCGAGCCGGAGGCCTTCCTGCTGCGCTTGCGCGACGCCATCTCGATCGACCATTTCATCGTCGGCATCGTCAAGGCTCCGGTCATGGCCGCCGTGATCGGCATCGTCGCTTGCGTCGAGGGCCTCGCCGTGCAGGGCAGCGCGGAATCGCTCGGACAGCACACCACGGCCTCGGTGGTGAAGGGAATCTTCTTCGTCATCGTCATGGACGGCGTGTTCGCGATCTTCTTCGCCTCGATCGGGATGTGACGATGGCAGGCGAGATCCAAAATCCCATCATCCGCGTCCGCGATATCACCGTGCAGTTCGGCAGCACACGCGTGCTCGACGGCCTCAACCTCGACGTCAAGCGTGGCGAGATCCTTGGCTTCGTCGGCCCTTCCGGTGCCGGCAAGTCGGTGCTGACGCGCACCATCATCGGCCTCGTGCCGAAGGTCGCCGGCTCCATCGAAGTGTTCGGTGTCGATCTGGATTCCTCCAACACCTCGCAGCGCCGCAACGTCGAGCGGCGCTGGGGCGTCTTGTTTCAGCAGGGCGCGCTGTTCTCCTCGCTCACCGTGCGGCAGAACATCCAGTTTCCGATGCGTGAATATTTGCGGGTCTCGCAGCGGCTGATGGACGAGATCACCATGGCCAAGCTCACCATGGTCGGCCTCAAGCCCGAGGTCGCCGAGCGCTTCCCGTCCGAGCTCTCGGGCGGCATGATCAAGCGCGTGGCGCTGGCGCGCGCGCTGTCGCTCGATCCGGACCTCGTCTTCCTGGACGAGCCGACCTCGGGCCTCGACCCGATCGGCGCCGGCGACTTCGACGAGCTGGTCAGGACGCTCCAGCGCACTTTGGGGCTGACGGTTTTCATGGTAACCCACGACCTCGACAGCCTTTACACCGCATGTGACCGCATCGCCGTTTTAGGGAACGGTAAGATCATTGCGGCAGGGTCGATCGCCGACATGCAGGCCTCGCAGCATCCCTGGCTGAGGCAGTATTTCCATGGCAAGCGCGCCCGCGCGGTCATGGGTTGAGAGCTGGGTTGAGTAGCTGGGATGAGTAGCCGGAGCACCTGATGGAAACGCGGGCGAACTACGTCTTGATCGGGTCGTTCACGCTGGCGGTGATCGCCGCGGCGATCGGCTTCGTGCTGTGGTTTCAGTCGCTGCACACCACCAAGCAGCGCAGCCCCCTGCGCGTCGTGTTCGAGGGCCCGGCCGCGGGCCTGCGCAATGGCGGCAGCGTCAATTTCAACGGTATCAGGGTGGGTGAGGTGGTCTCGGTGAAGCTTGATAACCCGCGGCGGGTTGTCGCACTTGCCATGATCGAAAACAACGCTCCGATCCGCAAGGACACCCTGGTCGGCCTCGAATTCCAGGGCCTCACGGGCGTCGCCGCGATCTCGCTCAAGGGCGGCGACGAGGCCGCGGCCCCGCCGCCGCTCGACCAGGACGGCATCCCGACGCTGACCGCCGATCCCAACAAGCTCCAGGACGTCACCGAGGCGATCCGCGGCACGCTGCAGAACATCAACAAGATCGTCGCCGACAATCAGGAATCGGTGAAGAACTCGCTGAAGAATCTCGAGACCTTCACCAACTCGCTCGCGCGCAATTCCGAGAAGATCGATGGCGTGATGGCCAAGGTCGACGGCGTCATGCTCAAGGCCGACAATCTCATGCTCGGCCTCAACTCGCTCGCCGGCGGCAAGGACGGCGGCGAGCTGTTCCAGGCGGTGAAGTCGATCCGCGAGCTCGCCGACGATTTCGACAAGCGCTCCGGCGCGCTGATGGCCGACGGCCGTCGCACCCTCGGCGACATCAGCCGCGCCGTGAACAATTTCGACC
>NZ_JALBGZ010000726.1:0-3062 GCF_023006515.1 Bradyrhizobium sp. PRIMUS42 | reverse complement strand
CAGTCGCAGCGACAGCGCCGGCACCAGGCTCTGGCCGCCGGCGATGAAACGCGCATCGTCCGCGGCGCGCGCATGAGCGTCCAGCGCCTGGTCAATCGTCGCAGCCCGAAAATAGCTGAAAGCCCGCGCCTTCACTGCCGTTTCCTCGATATCCATCGGCTCATCAGCCGGGACGCCAGATTTGTAACCATCTGGTCTCAAAATCCTGACACGCCTCCCGGGGGCGGTCAACAGGAAATGACCATTTGGTCACAAATGCACCTTGGGCTATGAAGGCAGCGATACGTTGATTCAGCGACGAAATGGCCCGAAAAGCGCAGAGAACGGCGAAGCGACCGATCCGGAAGCGGACCGAGACAGGCAGCAAGTCTGCGCCAAAGCGCCGCAACATGCGCGCGGCCGACCGCGAGCGCGCGATCGTGGACGAGGCGATCCGCTTCTTCGCCGAGCGCGGCTTCGAGGGCCAGACCCGCGAGCTCGCCAAGCGCATGGGCATCACGCATTCGGCGATCTATCGCCACTTCCCGAGCAAGGAGGCGCTGATCGAGCGGGTCTACCAGGAGGTCTATCTCAGCCGCTGGTCGCCCGATTGGGGGCCGATGATCCGCGATCGTTCGTTGTCACTCGAAGCGAGGCTGACGCGCTTCTATCTCGACTATGTCGAACGCGTGTTCGAGTACAATTGGGTACGGATCTTCGTGTTCTCCGGCATGAAGTCGTTCGGCATCACCAGCCGCTATCTCGACATCGTCAGGCGCGAGATCATCGAGCCCGCGGCCGCCGAGCTGCGCCACGAGCTGAAGCTGCCCGACGCTAAGGCTCACTCATTGAGTGAACGCGAGACCGAGCTGTTCTGGGGCCTGCACGGCCGCATCTTCTATCTGGCCATCCGAAAATTCATCTACGAGACGCCGATCCCGCCCGATCTCGACGCCATCGTCCGCGACGCCGTCCAGACTTTTATGGACGGCGCGAAGACGACGATGCCGAAGCTGCTGGCGCGTGAATAGGTGGTCGAGCCCTACCACGCTGAAGGTGCGCTCCCTCTCCCGCTTGCGGGGGAGGGCTGGGGTGGGCGTGTCTCCGCACTGAACACTCCCAATGCTGCACGAGCCCCCACCCGGCGCTCCGCGCCGACCTCCCCCGCAAGCGGGAGAGATTAATCGAGCCCGCGGCTAGGTTTGGCCTCCACAAGAGTCATCGTGCTCGAAACGTCCAACGCGCTACTTCGCAAGGCTCGGCAGATCGAGCCCCTTGTCACGGGCGCAGTCGATCGCGGCCTCATAGCCCGCGTCGGCATGGCGCATGACGCCGGTGGCGGGATCGTTCCAGAGCACGCGCTCGATCCGCTTGGCGGCTTCCGGCGTGCCGTCGGCGACGATCACCATGCCGGCGTGCTGGGAATAGCCGATGCCGACGCCGCCGCCGTGATGCAGCGACACCCAGGTCGCACCGCTCGCACAATTGAGCAGCGCGTTCAGCAGCGGCCAGTCGGACACCGCGTCCGATCCGTCCTTCATCGCCTCGGTCTCGCGGTTGGGGCTCGCCACCGAGCCGCTGTCGAGATGATCGCGGCCGATCACGATTGGCGCCTTCAATTCGCCGCGCGCCACCATCTCGTTGAAGGCAAGGCCGAGGCGATGGCGATCGCCGAGGCCGACCCAGCAGATCCGCGCCGGCAGCCCCTGGAATTTGATGCGCGCCTTCGCCATGTCGAGCCAGTTGTGCAGATGCTTGTCATTGGGCATCAGCTCCATGACCTTGGCGTCGGTCTTGAAGATGTCCTCGGGATCGCCCGACAGCGCGGCCCAGCGGAACGGCCCGACGCCGCGGCAGAACAGAGGGCGGATATAGGCGGGAACGAAGCCGGGGAAATCGAAGGCATTCTTCAGGCCCATGTCCTGCGCCATCTGGCGGATGTTGTTGCCGTAGTCGAGCGTCGGAATGCCCTGTGCGTGGAAGTCCAGCATGGCGTGGACGTGCTCGACCATCGAGGTCTTCGAGGCGCGCTCGACCGCCTTCGGATCGGAGCCGCGCTTGGCTTCCCACTCGGCGAGCGTCCAACCCTTCGGCAAGTATCCGTTGACCGGATCGTGCGCGCTGGTCTGGTCGGTGACGACGTCGGGCTTGACGCCACGGCGCACCAGCTCGGGAAAAACCTCCGCGGCGTTGCCGAGCAGGCCGACCGAAATCGCCCGCTTCGTCTTCGTGGCGTCCGCCATGATCGCCAGCGCTTCGTCGAGCGTTGCGGCCTGTCGATCGAGATAGCCGGTACGCAGCCGCATCTCGATGCGGCTCGGCTGGCATTCGACGGCGAGCATCGACGCGCCGGCCATGGTCGCGGCCAGCGGCTGCGCACCGCCCATGCCGCCGAGACCTGCGGTGAGGATCCATCTGCCGGCGAGGCTGCCGCCATAATGGCGACGACCGACTTCGACGAAGGTCTCGTAGGTGCCCTGCACGATGCCCTGGCTGCCGATATAGATCCAGGAACCCGCCGTCATCTGGCCGTACATCATCAGGCCCTTGCGATCGAGCTCGTTGAAATGATCGAGCGTCGCCCAATGCGGCACGATGTTGGAGTTCGCGATCAGCACGCGCGGGGCATCGGCATGGGTGCGGAACACGCCGACCGGCTTGCCGGACTGGACCAGCAGCGTCTGGTCACCTTCGAGCTTGCGCAAGGCCGCAACGATCCGGTCGAAGCTCTCCCAGTCGCGTGCAGCGCGTCCGATGCCGCCATAGACGACGAGCTCGCTGGGGCGCTCCGCGACGTCAGGATCGAGGTTGTTCATCAGCATGCGCAACGGCGCCTCGGTCAGCCAGCTCTTGGCGCTGATGTCGCTGCCGCGGGGGGCGCGGATGGTGCGGTCATTGTCCAGTCGACGGTTCATGCGGACCTCTCAATCAAGTCTCGGAAACGGATCGGATGGAAGCGCGGCGATCGCGATCGCCGGCAACGCGTCGGCTTCGATCAGCGCAGCCGCCTTGGCGAGATCGCCGGCCATGTAGCGGTCGGCGCCGAGTGCAGGGACCTGATCGCGCAACGCGGCGATGACGGC
>NZ_JALBGZ010000725.1:0-3066 GCF_023006515.1 Bradyrhizobium sp. PRIMUS42 | reverse complement strand
CCAGAACGCGGTCGCGCCCTCGCCCGAGAAGAACGAGCAGTTGCGCGCGCAGCCGCCGCGCGGATCCCACCACGGCACGAATTGCTGGTCGCCGGCGAACTCGGTCACCACAACCGGCCGGGGCCGGCCCCAATAGGTCTTGAAGGTGAGGTTGGTGAGAATGCCGGCAGACAGAATGATCGTGACCAGCAGGAACACGATCGCGCGCCCCGACACCATCAACGGCCGGTCGGGCCTGATCATCTTGACCACGAGCGCCACAAGCGACGGCAGCACGAAGGCCCAGGCCACCCACATCGCAGCATCACGCGCGAAGCCCGCCCAGTCGTTCAGCTTGAGCGGAAAGGTTTTCGTTTGGGGATCGAAGAACAGCGACGCGAGCTTGAGATCGAGCTCTGGATAGAGGCCGAAAACGACGCCGATCACGAGCCACAGCGCAAGGGCGATGAAGAGTCCAGTCCGGTTCATGGCGCGCGGTTTAGCGGAGTGGGACGGGGATGAAAACCCCGGCGGCGGGGCCCATCCTCCCCTGGAGAGGAGGGTAGAAGGTCACCGCGCATCCGGCCTTGAATTCGACGGAAGGGGCGGGGGCGGCTCGCGCGGAGGTAGCGGATCGCGCCAGGCGCCGGCGTTGCGGCCGGCGATCAACCAGTAGACCACGCCGGCAACGATGCCGGCGCCGGTCATGATTTCCAGATGCCGGCGGACGACGCCTTCGAATTGGAACGTGTCGGAGTGAAACGGAACGAGACCGAGATAGCAGGCGAGCCCTACGAGGCCGCCGCCGACTGCGTAAGCGAGCGCGCTGCGGATATAGAGGGCCTCGGTGATCGCGACGATCACCGCCGCCGGAACCAGGGCAAAACCCGACACGAAAATGAAGCCGAATCCGAGCAGGATGTCGAGCGTGCCCTGATCGACGGGACCGGCGCCGAGATCGGCGAATTCCGGAAACAACAGCGCGACGACGACGATCATCCCGCCGACGAAACAGGCGGCGAGAAAGCCGATGAAGATGACGATGAGGCGGCCGATCAGGGACATCTGAGGGACTCGTGGAATATCACCGTCATTCCGGGATGGCGCGTAAGCGCCAGACCAGGAATCTCGAGATTCCGGGTTCGGTGCTGCGCACCGCCCCGGAATGACGGCCATAGACGCATATGGCCGGGTCAAGCCCAGCCATGACGAGCGTTGAATATGGCGCCATCCTCAATCCGTCATCGCCATGGCGCGCAACGCCTGGCGTTCGCGGGCGCTGAGCTTCTCGGTCTCCGATTTCAGCTGGCCGCAGGCGGCGAGGATGTCGCGGCCGCGCGGGGTGCGCACCGGCGAGGAATAGCCGGCGTTGAAGATGTATTCGGAGAATTTTTCGATCTGGTCCCAGTCCGAACATTCATAGGCCGTACCGGGCCAGGGATTGAACGGGATCAGATTGATCTTGGCGTGAACGCCCTTGAGCAGCTTCACCAGCAGTTTTGCATCGTCGAGCGAGTCGTTGACACCCTTGAGCATCACATATTCGAAGGTGATGCGCCGCGCATTGGAGGCGCCGGGATAGTCTCGGCAGGCCTGCAGCAGCTCCTTGATCGGATATTTGCGGTTGAGTGGCACCAGCTCGTTGCGCAGCTCGTCGCGCACGGCATGCAGCGAGATCGCGAGCATGACGCCGATCTCCTCGCCCGCGCGCACGATGTTCGGCACCACACCCGAGGTCGACAGCGTAATGCGGCGGCGGGAGATGCCGATGCCTTCATTGTCGCCGACGATCAAGAGCGCATCGCGCACCGCGTCGAAATTGTAGAGCGGCTCGCCCATGCCCATCATCACGATGTTGGTGACGCGGCGCGTGCCGTCTTCGCGATCGGCCCAGTCATTCAGGCGATCGCGTGCGACCATCACCTGCCCCACGATCTCGCCGGCGGTGAGATTGCGTACGAGGCGCTGCGTGCCGGTGTGGCAGAACGAGCAGTTCAGCGTGCAGCCGACCTGGGAGGAGACGCAGAGCGTGCCGCGATCGGTCTCGGGGATGTAGACGCACTCGACCTCGTGGGCACGCTCGACATTGTCGCCGCTCGGCAGCCGCAGCAGCCATTTGCGGGTGCCGTCGTTCGAGATCTGCTCGGCGACGACCTCGGGCCGGTCGACCGTGAAGTGCTGCGCGAGCTCGGCGCGAATGCCCTTCGAGATCGAGGTCATGTCGTCGAAACTCTGGGCGCCCCGGAAATAGAGCCAGTGCCACAGCTGCTGCACCCGCATCTTGCGCTGCCCCGGCGCGACGCCGATCTCGCCGAGGCGATCGGCAAGCTCGGTGCGCGACAGACCGATCAGCGACGGCTTTGCCGGCGGCACATAGGTCTCGAGTGGCGTCTTCTCCACCAGGATTGCGTTATGCGGCTCGGTCGTCGGTTGCATTGAATGGACCTGAGTATGTGGTCGTTCCGGGACGACGCGAAGCGTTGAGCTTCCGGGTCTGGTCCTTCGGACCATCCGGAATGACGGAAAACTTGGAACCGCCCCTATATAGCAACCGGAACACCCGATTGCGACCTTGATCGCCGCCAGCCTTAACGACTAGGCGTTACCGCCGACAATCCTGGGCGATCTTGTCCAGAGCCTGGGCGAGGCCCTTCAGCGAGAACGTATCGGTCGTCTCGGTGCCCTTGGCCGAGACGCCCTTGACCACCAGCTCGGCGGATTTGCGCATGGCCTCGACCATCCGCTCCTCCTCGGCCGCATTCTTGATCCAGAGGCCGTCGCCCTGCGTGTACATCGCGAAGGCGGCGCCACCGACCTCGACCGACGATTCAGAACCCGGCTTCAGGGCATAGCCGATCATGACCGAGACTTCGTTGTTCACTTTCTCCGCCGGCCGGGTCGAGACGAAGGCATAGGCGGGATCGCGCGGCCGATTCGGCGGGTTGGTCTTCGACGACGATGGCTTGGCCAGCGCGAAGCAGACCTTCTTGCCGTTGGGCGTCGCCGAATAGGCGCCCCAGGTGCCGAACTGGCCGATCAGTGTCGGCTCGGCGCCACCCGCAACTGCCGCGGGCGGGGCTGCCGGCT
>NZ_JALBGZ010000724.1:0-3066 GCF_023006515.1 Bradyrhizobium sp. PRIMUS42 | reverse complement strand
GGCCAACGCCGCCGCCGGCGCCATGCACCAGCAGCACCTCGCCGGGCGCAATTCGGCCGCGGTCGATCAGCGCGTGATAGGCGGTGCCGTGGCCGGCGAGATAGGTCGCAGCCTCGGCGTAGTCGAATGTCGACGGCTTGGGGGTGAGCTGCGACGGCGTGACGACGGCTTCCTCGGTGAATGCGCCGTGGCGCATCTTGACGATGACCTTGTCGCCGACGGCAACACCGCTCGCCTCCGCGCCCACCTCGGTCACGTCCCCAGCGGCTTCCATGCCCGGTGTGAACGGCAGTTCCGGCTTGAGCTGATATTCGCCGGCGGCCATCAGCACGTCGGGAAAGTTCAGCCCCGCGGCGCGGATCGCGACGCGCACCTCCCCCGGCTTCAGAGCGCGCGGCGGAAACTCCTCCAGCCGCAACGTTTCGGGCGAGCCGAGCGTGCGGCAGACGACGGCGCGCACCATCAGGCCGCGCTCGCCTTGCTGCGCTTGAGCGCCTCGCGGATCAGCGGCAGGCGATCGTTGCCGAAGTACATATCGGTCTTGCCAACGAAGATCGTCGGCGAGCCGAAGCCGCCGCGGGCGACGACCTCCTCGGTGTTGGCCTTGAGCTGATCCTTGATCCCCTGCTCCGCGATACCGGCGAAGAATTTCGGCGCGTCGATGCCGACCTGCTTGCAGATGTCGGCAAGCACCGCGTCCTGCGAGATGTCCTTGTCGGCGCTCCAATAGGCCTCGAACACGGCCGTCGCAAACGGCACCACGTCTTTACCCAACCAGATACAGCCGCGCATCACCTTCACGCTGTTCACCGGAAACACCGTCGGCGGCATCTTGATCGCAAGGCCTGCCGAGCGCGCCCAGTCCTGAAGGTCCTTCTTCATATAGCGCGCCTTCAGCGGCACTGGCGTCTCGCGCTGCGCGTAGACGCTCGGGTTGACCGTATTGAAGATGCCGCCGACCAGGATCGGTCGCCAGACGATCTCGGCGCCCAGTTCCCTGGCGAGCGGCTGGATGTTGTGGAAGGCGAGATAGGTCCAGGGGCTGGAGCAGTCGAAGAAGAATTCGATCATGGCGTTTCCTTTTACTTGTATCGGTAGGCTCTATGTTCCGTCATTGCGAGCGAAACGAAGCAATCCAGAATCTTTCCGCGGAGACAGTCTGGATTTCTTCGTCGCAAGGGCTCCTCGCAATGACGAGGTGAGAGCAGTGGCCGTTACTTCCTTCCCAACACTTCCTTCGCACGCTGCCCGAACATGATCTTGCGTGATTCCTCGTCGAACGGCTCTTTCACGAATTTTCCGATCGCAAGCCCCGCCTGCACCTGCGGCCTGGCGCGGACCTCGGCATACCAGCGCTTCACGTTCGGATAGTCGTCGAGCGTAAAGCCCTGCGCCTTGTGGGTCATGGTCCAGGGGAAGCAGGCGATGTCGGCGATGGAATAATCGCCGGCGACATAGGCACCGGTGTTCTCCAACTGCCGGTCGAGCACCCCATACAGCCGAGCCGCCTCGTCGCGGTAACGCTGGATCGCATAGGGAATCTTCTCCGCCGCATAGAGCGCGAAATGGCCGTGCTGGCCGAGCATCGGTCCGAGGCCGGCCATCTGCCACATCACCCACTGGATGGTGGTGGAGCGGCCGCGCAAGTCGGTCGGCAGCAGGCGGCCGGTCTTCTCCGCCAGATAAACCAGAATTGCGCCGGTCTCGAAGGCCGAGAACGGTTCGCCGCCGTCTGCGGGTGCGTGATCGACGATGGCGGGGATGCGATTGTTCGGGGAGATCGCCAGAAACTCGGGACCGAACTGCTCGCCGGTGCGGATGTTGATGGGCTTCACGGTGTAGGGAAGCCCGAGTTCCTCCAGCATGATCGAGATTTTCCAGCCGTTCGGCGTCGGCGCGTAATAGAGGTCGATCATGACCTTTCCCTTGGCCCTTCCTGTGGGCCTTCCCTGTCATCGCCGCTGGAATAGAGCGCGACTTTCGTTGTTCTGTACCTCGACGTTAGGACATGGCAGGAAGAGGCGCAACACAACCGGCCGGGAGGGCCGCCATGCTGTTTCCAACCACGATCGCCGGCTCCTTGCCAAAGCCGGAATGGCTCGCCGAGCCCAACATGCTCTGGGCGCCCTGGAAATCTCAAGGCGAGGAGCTTCTCCGCGCCAAGCGCGACGCGACGCTGATCTGGGTCAAGATCCAGGAGGACGCCGGCATCGACATCGTCACCGAGGGCGAGCAGGCCCGTCAGCATTTCGTCCACGGTTTCCTGGAGAAGATCGACGGCATCGATTTCGCCCACAAGGTCGAGATGGGCATCCGGAAAGATCGCTACAAGGCGATGGTCCCGCAGGTGGTCGCGCCGCTCCGGCTGAAGGAGCGCGTGCATGCCTTTGAGGCGCGCGCGGCGCGCACGCATACGAAGAAGAAGCTGAAGTTCACGCTGCCCGGTCCGATGACCATCATCGACACCATTGCCGACCGCTATTATGGCGACCGCGTGAAGATGGCGTTTGCCTTCGCCGAGCTGCTCAACGAGGAGGCCAAGGCATTGCAGGCCGACGGCATCGATCTGGTTCAGTTCGACGAGCCCGCCTTCAATGTCTACATGGACGAGGTCAACGATTGGGGCATCAAGGCGCTGGAGCGCGCGGCACAGGGCCTGACCTGCGCCACGGCCGTGCACATCTGCTACGGCTACGGCATCAAGGCCAACACCGACTGGAAGGAGACGCTCGGCAGCCAATGGCGGCAGTACGAGCAGATCTTTCCGGCGATCGACGCCAGCCCGATCCAGCAGGTCGCGATCGAATGTCGCAATTCGAAAGTGCCGCTCGACCTGCTCGCGCTCTTGAAGAACAAGATCGTGCAGGCCGGCGTGATCGACGTCGCCAGCGACATTGTGGAGACCGCCGAAGACGTCGTGCAGGTGATCGACGCGGTGTCGAAATTCGTGCCCAAGAGCAACATCATCGCCACCACCAATTGCGGCATGGCGCCGATGCGGCGCGAGATCGCCGAAGCCAAGCTGATGGCGCTCGGCGCCGGCGCCGCGCTGGCGCGCGAGAAGCT
>NZ_JALBGZ010000723.1:0-3071 GCF_023006515.1 Bradyrhizobium sp. PRIMUS42 | reverse complement strand
CTTCCTCGCTGCGACCCGCGGTCCGCGCGGCACGATCTGGCTGAACGAGGCGGGCGAGCTGGAGGAGACGCCGGTCTTCCCGGTCCAGGCGGTCGATACGCTTGGCGCCGGCGACGTCTTCCATGGCGCCTGCACGCTTGGCCTCGCCGAGGGTAAGGGGGTGCGGGAGGCGCTGCGATTCGCCGCGGCTGCCGCAGCGCTGAAATGCACCCGCCATGGCGGGGGCCAAGCCGCCCCACAACGCATTGAAGTTGAAGGGCTTTTGCGCGGCGCGCCGTAGAGCGATTCCACTCTCGCGCCGAGATTATGGGCTTGCTGTGGAAAGATTTTCTCTATATCAGGGAAATCAGCCCCTGAAATGGAACAAAGTTCTTCAAATGACCGATGCCGCTGTCCAGATCCCCGAGACCAGCCGCCGCCTCGATGCCATCGACCGCAAGATTCTGATGGTGCTCCAGGAAGATGCCTCGCTGTCCGTCGCCGAGATCGGCGACCGCGTCGGCCTGTCCTCGACCCCCTGCTGGAAGCGCATCCAGCGGCTGGAAGCCGACGGCGTGATCATCAAGCGGGTCGCCCTCGTCGACCAGAACAAGATCGGGCTCGGCATCTCCGTGTTCGTGTCGGTCGAAAGCTCGGACCATTCCGACGCCTGGCTGAAGAAGTTCGCCGAAGCCGTCAGCGCCATGCCCGAGGTGATGGAGTTCTATCGCATGGCCGGCGACGTCGATTACATGCTGCGCGTCGTGGTCGCAGACATGCAGGCCTATGACGTGTTCTACAAGAAGCTGATCAGCGCCGTGCCGCTGAAGAACGTCACCTCGCGCTTCGCGATGGAGAAGATCAAGTCGGTCACCGCGCTGCCGATCCCGGCGGTGGTGGCGGCTTAGTTTTTACTTACTACTGGCGCGGCTTCATCGGTCGTCGTCATGGCCGGGCTTGTCCCGGCCATCCAGGCGCATCTGCACAGTGGATGCCCGGGACAAGCCCGGGCATGACGGCGGAAGTTCTGGCTCGAGGCGTCTCGCCTCTCATATCAAATCTTCTGATTGTACTCGCCGACTTCGGGATGCGTGCGCAGCACGCTGTTCACCATCTCGAACATGTCGTGCATGCGCTGCTCGGAGACCGGGCTCTCGACCACGACCACGAGCTCGGGCTTGTTGGAGGAGGCGCGCACCAGGCCCCAGCTGCCGTCCTCGACCGTGACGCGCACGCCGTTGACGGTGACGAGATCGCGGATTGCCTGGCCGCCGATCTTGGCGCCCTTGGCCTGCAAGGCTTCGAAGTGCTTCACCACTTGGTCGATGACGCCGTATTTGGTCTCGTCGGCGCAGTGCGGCGACATGGTCGGCGACGACCAGGTCTTCGGCAGCGCGTTCTTCAGGTCCGCCATCGACTTGCCCGGCGCGCGGTCGAGCATGTCGCAGATCGCGAGCGCCGAGACCAGGCCGTCGTCATAACCGCGGCCATACGGCTTGTTGAAGAAGAAGTGGCCCGACTTCTCGAAGCCCGCCAGCGCACCGGTCTCGTTGGTGCGGCGCTTCATGTAGGAATGGCCGGTCTTCCAATAGGCAACCTTCGCGCCCTGCTTCTGCAGCACCGGATCGGTGACGAACAGGCCGGTCGACTTCACGTCGACGATGAATTGCGCATCCTTGTGGATCGCCGACATGTCGCGCGCCAGCATCACGCCGACCTTGTCGGCGAAGATTTCCTCGCCGGTGTTGTCGACCACGCCGCAGCGGTCACCGTCACCGTCGAAGCCGAGGCCGACATCGGCCTTGTGATGCAGCACCGCGTCGCGGATCGCGTGCAGCATCTCCATGTCTTCCGGATTCGGATTGTATTTCGGGAAGGTGTGGTCGAGCTCGGTGTCCAGCGGGATCACCTCGCAGCCGATCGCTTCCAGCACCTGCGGCGCGAACGCGCCGGCGGTGCCGTTGCCGCAGGCGGCGACGACCTTGAGCTTGCGCGTCAGCTTCGGACGGCTGGTGAGATCGGCGATATAGCGCGCCGGGTAGTTCTCGTGGAATTGGTAGGAGCCGCCGGCCTTGTTCTTGAAATCGGCGCCCAGCACGATCTCCTTCAACCGCGTCATCTCGTCGGGGCCGAAGGTCAGCGGACGGTTGGCGCCCATCTTCACGCCGGTCCAGCCATTGTCATTGTGCGAGGCCGTGACCATGGCGACGCAGGGCACGTCGAGATCGAACTGCGCGAAATAGGCCATCGGCGTCACCGCAAGCCCGATGTCGTGCACCTTGCAGCCCGCCGCCATCAGGCCGGAGATCAGCGCATATTTGATCGAAGCCGAATAGCCGCGGAAATCGTGGCCCGTGACGATCTCCTGCTTGACGCCGAGCTCGGCGATCAGTGCGCCCAGCCCCATGCCGAGCGCCTGCACACCCATCAGGTTGATTTCCTTCTGGAACAACCAGCGCGCGTCGTACTCGCGAAAGCCCGTGGGTTTCACCATCGGCTCGGATTCGAAGGCGTAGGTGTTGGGCAGCAATACGGATTTCGGCTTCGGGAACATTGCGACGGTCTCGTGAAAAGGGGGCAGGATTTGCTGCAGCCTTAGCGAATGCCGGGCCGCAACGAAAGGCGGGAATGAAGGCTTATGGCCGTTAATTGCGGCAGTTTGGTAACGAAGAAACGTTACCGCGAGGGCGGTCGACGCAAAGAAATCTCTTTTGAAAGGGACGGCGCCTGATCGCGGAAGGCTCCGCCTACTGCTCCAGCACCATCTGGCCGTTGGCGTATTCGAAGCGCTTGAGGCGGGACAGGAAGGAGAGGCCGAGCAGGTTCTCCGACAGCGCCGCATCGGGCAGCACCATGGCATCGACGTCGCGCACAATGAGGCCGCCGACATCGAGCATCGCGATGCGGGTGCGGGCGGCCTTGATGGTGCCGTTGGCGGTGGAGACGGTGGCGTTGTACTCGCCGCGCGAGGGACGGAGGCCAAAGCGGGCGGCCGAGGTCTCATTCAGCGCAACCACGGAGGCGCCGGTGTCGACCATGAAGCCGATGCGCTGGCCGTCGATCCTGCCCTCGGTCTGGAAGTGACCGCGGCC
>NZ_JALBGZ010000722.1:0-3072 GCF_023006515.1 Bradyrhizobium sp. PRIMUS42 | reverse complement strand
CGGGCTGGCCGGTCGAGCATGGGGGGCCGGACTGGACGCCGGCGCAGCGCTGGATCTTCGAGACAGAGTCCGCGCGGGCCGGCGTGCCCAACGTGAACGTGATGGGCGTGAAGATGGTCGGGCCCGTCATCATCGGCTTCGGCTCACCGGAGCAGAAGAACTTCTACCTGCCGCGGATTCTCTCGGGCGAGGATTATTGGTGCCAGGGCTATTCCGAACCGGGCTCCGGCTCCGACCTCTCCTCGCTGAAGACACGCGCGGTGCGCGACGGCGACGATTACATCATCAACGGCACCAAGATCTGGACCACGCATGCGCACCACGCCAACCGCATGTTTGCGCTGGTGCGCACCAGCGACGGGCCACGGCAGCAGGACGGCATCAGCTTCATCCTGATCGACATGAAGACGCCGGGCATCACCACGCGCCCCATTCTCACCATCGGCGGCGACCACGAGGTCAACCAGGTGTTCTTCGACGACGTCCGCGTGCCCGTGGCCAACCGTGTCGGCGAGGAAGGCAAGGGCTGGACCTACGGCAAATATCTGCTCGAGTTCGAGCGCGGCTCGGGCATTGCGTCGGCCAAGCTGCGCGAAGGGCTGAAGGCCATCGCGGATCTCGCCGAGTCCGACCTGACCGGACGGGCGATCGACAGCCCCGATATCGCGACGCGCATCTCCGAGGTCGAGGTCGACATCGACGCGCTGGAGATGACCGAGCTGCGCGTGCTCTCGGCGCTGCAGACCGGACAAAATCCCGGCGCGGTGTCGTCGATCCTGAAGCTGCGCAACAGCGAGATCCGCCAGGCGGTGACACGGCTGGGCGCCGACGTGATCGGCCATGACGCCCTCGCCGTCGAGCCGATGCGCCCGCTCTACAAGCTCAACCACGAGCCGACGACGCCTGAGGAGATGCTGACAATGGTACCGGAATATCTCAACGGCCGCGCCTATACGATCTTCGGCGGCACCTCGGAGATTCAGCGCGATATCATTGCGAAGATGATGCTGGGGATTTGAGGGCTAAGGCTCTCTCCTCCGTCATTGCGAGGAGCCCTTGCGACGAAGCAATCCAGGATCTTTCCGGGGAGAGATTTCTGGATTGCTTCGCTGCGCTCGCAATGACGGTGCCCTTGAAGGATTACCCCGCCGCCTTCGCATCCCGGATCGCCTGCCACACCTTCTGCGGCGTCAGGGGGGTATTCAGCTGGGTGATGCCGAGATCGGCGAGCGCGTCCATCACGCCGTTGGTGACGCAAGGCGGACCGCCGATGGCGCCGGATTCGCCGCAACCTTTGGCACCGAGCGGATTGGTGCGGCAGGGCGCGGAATCATCCAGCGTCACCACGATCGGCGGAACGTCGTCGGCGCGCGGGATGCAATAATCCTGGTAGCTCGCGGTGAGGAGCTGGCCGTCGGCATCGTAGGAGACGCCCTCGTACAGCGCCTGGCCGATGCCCTGCGCGACGCCGCCATGAATCTGGCCCGTCACCAGCATCGGGTTCACGGCGACGCCGACGTCGTCGACCGTGGTGTAGCGAACGACCTTGGAGACGCCGGTCTCGGGATCGATCTCGACCTCGCAGATATGCGTGCCGTTGGGCCAGCTCGGACCGTCGACCTCACCTTCCGAATCGACGCTGAGCCTGGCGCCGCTCTCCTTCTCGGCGATGTCGAACAGGCTGATGCGGCGGTCCGTGCCGACCACGGTGAGCATGCCGCCCTGGTATTCGATGTCCTCGACCGACGTCTCCAGCACGTTCGCCGCCTTCTCGCGCGCCTTCTGGATCAAGTCGGTGGAGGAGACCGCGACAGCCGTGCCGCCGACGAACAGTGAGCGCGAGCCGACGCTGCCAAAGCCCATGGCGAGATCGGTGTCACCCTGGATCACGTCGATCTTGTCCATGGCGATGCCGAGCGTGTCGGCGATCATCTGGGTGTAGGTGGTCTGCAGGCCCTGTCCCATCGCCATGGTGCCGGAATGCAGCACGACACGCCCTTGAGAGGTCGCGTGCAGGCTGACCTTCTCGGTGTGGGCGCGGCCGCCGGTCCATTCGATATAGGAGGTGAGGCCGCGGCCGTAGAGCAGGCCCTTCTTTTTGGCCGCCTTCTTGCGCGCGGCAAAGCCGTCCCAGTCGGCGAGCTTCACGGCGCGGTCGAGCATGTGCGTGAATGCGCCGGAATCGTAAACCTGCCCGGCCGCGTTGGTGTAGGGCAGCTGCGCCGGCTTGATGTAGTTCACTTTGCGGATTGCACGCGGGTCCATGCCGATCTTTCGCGCGGCGGCGTCGAACAGGCGCTCGACGATAAAGACGGCTTCGGGACGGCCCGCGCCGCGATAGGCGCCGACCGGCGCGGTGTGGGTCATCACCGACTTTACTTCGAAATGCACCAGCGGCAGGTCATAGACGCCGGTCTGCACGAACGGCCCGAGCACCAACGGGATGATGTTCGCCGCGCCCGAGGAATAGGCGCCGGTGCAGCCGATCGACTTGACGCGATAGGCCAGCACCTTGCCCTTTTCATCCAGCGCGAAGGACGCCGTCGAGGTGAGATCGCGGCCATGGGTGCCGCCGACGAACTCGTCGGTGCGGTCGCCGCGCCAGCGGATTTTCTTGTTCAGCTTGGTTGCCGCGTAAGCGACAATGCCGTCTTCCGGATAGAGATTGGTCTTCTGGCCGAAGCCGCCGCCGATGTCGCCGACCAGCACGCGGACGCTGTCCTTGGGACGCTTCAGCACGGCCTCGGCGAGCACGTCGCGGGTCGAAGCCGGGGTCTGCGATTGCACATGCAACAGGAGACGTCCGCTCTTCTTATCGATCTCGGCAATGGTCGAGCGCGGCTCCATCGCGGACGGCACGAGGCGCTGGCTGACGAGATCGAGCTCGACGGTGTGCGCCGCCCTGGCAAAAGCCTCGTCCACCTTGGCGGCATCGCCGTAAGCCATGGCGCCGACGATGTTGTCGGGCGCCTCGGGCCATACCACGGGCGCACCGGGCTTGACGGCCTCGACCGGGTCGACCACCGCGGGCTGCACGTCGTATTCGATCACGATCGCCTCGGCCGCGCTCTG
>NZ_JALBGZ010000721.1:0-3075 GCF_023006515.1 Bradyrhizobium sp. PRIMUS42 | reverse complement strand
CAAGCAGGCCTGCCCGCCGCCCGCAACTCAGCGAGGGCAACCGGCATATGCTAGGAAGGCTGAGCAACGTTTCCGCGGCCGTGACGCGCTGGCGGCGCTGTTCCTGTCGCCGCTGATGATCCCGCATGTCGTGCTCGGCATCGCCTTTCTGCGCTTCTTCACCTCGGCCGGCCTCGGCGGCAGTTTTGCCGCGCTGATCATCGCGCATGTCATCATCGTGTTTCCGTTCGCGCTGCGGCTGACGCTGGCGGCAGCGACCGGCATGGATCGCACCGTCGAGATGGCTGCGGTTTCGCTCGGCGCTGACGGCTGGACGCTGTTCCGCCGGGTGACGCTGCCGCTGATCCTGCCCGGCGTCATCAGCGGCTGGGCGCTCGCCTTCATCCAGTCCTTCGACGATCTCACCATGACCGTCTTCCTTGCGGCACCCGGCACCGAGACGTTGCCGGTGCGCATGTTCCTTTATATCCAGGACAACATCGATCCGCTGGTGACGTCGGTCTCGGCCTGCGTGATCGCGATCACCATGACCGCCCTCATCCTGCTCGACCGCTTCTACGGGCTCGACCGCGTGCTCGCCGGCAAGGGCGATACCGGACGATAGGAGAACTTATGTCTAAAGCGTTTTCGAGCGAAGTGGACGCCGGTTCGCGTGAAGAAAACGCGTCCAAACAAAAGTCAGACTACGACGTCGCTGTCGTCGGCGGCGGACTGCTCGGCTCCGCCATTGCCTGGGGCCTCGGCCGGCTGGGTAAGCGCGTGGCCGTGCTCGACGAAGGCGACATCACCAAGCGCGCCTCGCGCGCGAACTTTGCGCTGGTGTGGGTGCAGAGCAAGGGGCTCGGCATGCCGGCCTATACGGTCTGGACCGTGCAGGCGTCGAAGGCCTGGGGCCGGCTTGCCTCCGAACTGAAGCAGCAGACCGGTCTCGACGTCTCGCTTCAGCAGAATGGCGGCTTCCATCTCACGCTCGGCGAGGACGAATTCGGCCAGCGTGCCGAGCTGGTCAAGCGCATGCACAATCAGGTTGGCGCAGCCGACTACAAGATGGAGATGCTCTCCGCATCCGAAGTGAAGAAGTCGCTGCCGCTGATCGGGCCGGAAGTGTCCGGCGGCAGCTATTGCCCGCTCGACGGTCACGTCAATTCGCTGCGCACATTCCGCGCCTTCCACACCGGCTTCAAGGCGTTCGGCATCGACTATCTTCCGGAACGGCCGGTCTCGGCGATCAGCAAGAGCGGCGGCGAATTCCGCCTGGCCACGCCGAAAGGCGAGTTGCGCGCCGCCAAGGTCGTGCTCGCCGCGGGTAACGCCAACCAGACGCTGGCACCGATGGTTGGCCTTTACGCGCCGATGGGGCCGACCCGTGGCCAGATCGTGGTGACCGAGCGCACCATGCCGTTCCTGCCGCATCCGCTGACCACGATCCGCCAGACCGACGAGGGCACGGTGATGATCGGCGACAGCAAGGAGGACGAGCTCGACGACCGCGCGCTGAAGCATTCGATCAGCGCGGTCATGACCGATCGCGCCCAACGCATGTTCCCGCATCTGTCGCGGCTCAACGTGGTCAGGAGCTGGGCCGGGATCCGCGTGATGCCGCAGGACGGCTTTCCGATCTACGACCAGTCGGAGACGCATCCCGGCGCCTTCGTCGCCTGCTGTCATTCCGGCGTGACGCTCGCCTCCAACCATGCCTTCGAGATCGCGCGCATGGTGGCAGAAGGCGCGCTCGAGCCGGAGCTTGTCGGCGCGTTCTCGGCGAGCCGCTTCGGCGGTGCGGGCGCCGCGAACGACAGCGGCTACTAGAGATATTGAGGAAGGCAAGATGTTTAGACGATCCGAACAGGACAAACGGCCACCCGTGCAGATCTTCGTCGACGGCGTTGCCGTCGCGGCGCGCCAGGGCGACACCGTTTCCGCGGCGCTGCTGGCCTCTAGCTGCGATGCACGCCGTTCCACAGCGGTGAGCGGTGCATCGCGTTTGCCTTACTGCATGATGGGCGTGTGCTTCGACTGCCTCGTCACCATCGACGGCGTCGGCAACCGCCAGGGCTGCCTCGTGCCGGTCGCCGAGGGCATGCAAATCGAGATCCAGAAGGGCAAGCGGGAGATCGGAAGATGACTGTGGCTCCCAAGCGCGAAGCCTATGACGTCGTGGTGATCGGCGCCGGACCGGCCGGCCTCGCCGCCGCCGCGACATCCGCCGAAGCCGGCCTGTCCACATTGCTGCTCGACGAGAATGTCGGCCCTGGCGGCCAGGTGTTTCGCGCGATCTCCTCGACGCCGGTGACTGACCGCAATCAGCTTGGCGCGGACTATTGGGTCGGTGCGGATCTCGTGCAGGCGCTGCGCGCAGGCAACGCGGAGGTCATTCATCGTGCCACCGTCTGGAGCCTCGACCGCAATCTCGACATCGCGGTCTCGATCGGCGGTGCGTCCGCCTTCGTCAAGGCGAAGCGCGTGATCCTTGCGACCGGCGCGCTGGAGCGGCCGTTTCCGATTCCGGGTTGGACGCTGCCGGGCGTGATGACCGCAGGCGCGGCGCAGACCATGCTGAAATCGTCGGCGCTCGTGCCCGACGGACGCACGGTCATCGCAGGGCAGGGGCCGCTGCTCTGGCTGCTCGCCGCGCAAATCCTTCGCCTCGGCGGCCGCATCGACCGCATCCTCGACACCACCGAGCGCGGCAATTACTTCGCGGCGCTCCCGCATGCCTTCGCCTTCCTGACTTCGCCCTATTTCGCCAAGGGCCTTGCAATGATGCGCGAGGTGAAGGCGAAGGTGCGGGTCGTCTCCGGCGTCACCGAACTCTCGGCATCCGGTGACGGCCAACTCGCGAACGTCAGCTATGCCGCGGGCGGCAAGCGCGAGGCCGTTCCTGCCGACTTGCTGCTGCTGCATCAGGGCGTCGTACCCAATGTCAATCTGGCGATGGCGGCAGGCGTCGAGCATCGCTGGGACGATCTGCAGCTGTGCTGGTCGCCCGTGCTCGATGCGAGCGGCAATTCGACCGTTCCCGGCATCGCCATCGCAGGCGACGGCGCCGGCATTGGCGGTGCGAACGCCGCCGTG
>NZ_JALBGZ010000720.1:0-3084 GCF_023006515.1 Bradyrhizobium sp. PRIMUS42 | reverse complement strand
ACCGGCTGGCCGGGATCGCCGCCGACACGGCCGAGCAGATGATCGCGGCGCGGATGGCGCTCGCCGACGTTCCGCTCGCCCAATTCCTGCAGGAAGCCGTCATCCCCTATGAGGCCGACGAGGTCACCCGCCTCGTCATCGACAGCCATGACGCCAAGGCCTTCGCGCCGGTGGCATCCCTGACGGTCGGCGGCTTCCGCGACTGGCTGCTGTCGGATGCCGCCACGCCGGAGGTCCTGAAGACGCTCGGGCCCGGCATTACCCCGGAGATGGCGGCTGCGGTCTCAAAACTGATGCGCAACCAGGACCTGATCCTGGCGGCGCGGAAATGCGAGGTCACCACCGCCTTCCGCAACACCATCGGCCTGAAGGGGCGGATGAGCACGCGGCTGCAGCCCAACCATCCGTTCGACGATGCCAGGGGCATCACCGCCTCGATCCTGGACGGCATCCTGCTCGGGGCCGGCGACGCCTGCATCGGCATCAATCCCGCGAGCGACGATCCGGCCGTCATTGCGCAATTGCTGCGGCTGCTCGACGAGATCATCGTGCGGCTGAAGATCCCGACGCAAGGTTGCGTGCTGACCCATGTCACGACGACGCTGTCGCTGATCGGGCAGGGCGTGCCGGTCGATCTCGTCTTCCAGTCGGTTGCCGGCACCGAGGCCGCCAACCGCAGCTTCGGCATCGACCTTGCGCTTCTGAAGGAGGCGCAGGAGGCCGGCCTGTCGCAGAAGCGCGGCACCGCCGGGCAAAACGTGATGTATTTCGAGACCGGGCAGGGCTCGGCGCTGTCGGCGGGCGCCCATCACGGCGTCGACCAGCAGACCTGCGAGGCGCGCGCCTATGCGGTTGCCCGCGCCTTTGCCCCGCTATTGGTCAACAGCGTGGTCGGCTTCATCGGCCCGGAATATCTCTATGACGGCAAGGAAATCATCCGGGCGGGACTGGAGGATCATTTCTGCGGCAAGCTGCTCGGCCTGCCGCTCGGGATCGACATCTGCTATACCAACCATGCCGAGGCGGACCAGGACGACATGGATAATCTGCTGACGCTGCTCGCCGCCGCCGGCGTCACCTTCATCATGGGCGTCCCCGGTGCCGACGACGTCATGCTGAACTACCAGTCGACGTCTTTTCACGACGCGCTCTATGTCCGTGACGTCTTCGGTTTGCGCCGCGCGCCGGAATTCGAGGACTGGCTGGCGCGGTCGGGCATTACAGGCGCCGATTTCCGGCTTGCCCGCGATGCAGGCCAGCTGCCCGATTTTGCCTCGCGGCTGATCGCGTGAGGCAGTACGAGGCGTCAAACTCTCCCCTTCAGGAAACCATCGGCGCCTGCCGGAATTATGCTTGTGCCACAATATTGAGAAATTCCGGCGACAGCGTTACGTTATATGTCTGGCTGGCAATTTCCGCACCATTCGGTCGAGCGTGGCGGGGGAGCTTTGATGCGAGCTGAAAGTAACGGAACGTCCCGGCGGATCCTCTGTGTGTTTCCGCGCTACACCTCGTCGTTCGGTACGTTCGAGCATTCCTATCCCCTGACCGATGGTGTCCGCGCCTTCATGCCGCCGCAGGGGCTGTTGCTGATCTCCGCCTATCTTCCGAAAGACTGGCAGGTCAAATTCGTCGACGAGAACCTCCGCCGCACGACCAGGGAAGAATTCGAATGGGCCGAGGCGGTTTTCGTCAGCGGCATGCACATCCAGCGCCAGCAGATGAACGACATCTGCCGCCGCGCGCACGAGTTCGATTTGCCGGTCGCGCTCGGCGGTCCCTCCGTCAGCGCCTGTCCTGACTATTACCCCTCGTTCGACTATCTCCATGTCGGCGAGCTCGGTGATGCCACCAACCAGCTGATCGAGATCCTGTCGCGCGACTCCTCCCGCCCCGAGGGCCAAGTGGTGCTGACGACCAAGGATCGCGTGCCGATGACGGAGTTTCCGATCCCGGCCTACGAACTTGCCGACGTGAAGAAATATTTCCTCGGCAGCATCCAATATTCCAGCGGCTGTCCCTATCAGTGCGAGTTCTGCGACATCCCCGGCCTCTACGGCCGCAACCCGCGCATCAAGTCGCCGCAGCAGATCATCGCCGAGCTCGACCGCCTGCGCGAATGCGGCATGACCGACACGGTCTATTTCGTCGACGACAATTTCATCGGCAACCGCAAGGCGGCGATGGACCTGTTGCCGCACCTGATCGAATGGCAGAAGCGGACGGGCTACGTGGTGCGGCTCGCCTGCGAGGCGACGCTCAACATCGCCAAGAGGCCCGAGATCCTCGAGAAGATGCGCGAGGCCTATTTCATCACCATCTTCTGCGGCATCGAGACGCCGGATCCCGACGCGCTGAAGGCGATGCAGAAGGACCACAACATGATGGTCCCGATCCTGGAGGGCGTGCGCACCATCAACTCCTACGGCATGGAGGTCGTCTCGGGCATTATCATGGGGCTCGACACCGACAAGCCGAATACGTCGGAGGCGCTGCTCGACTTTGTCGAGGAGTCCCGGATTCCGCTGCTCACGATCAACCTGCTTCAGGCGCTGCCGAAGACCCCGCTGTGGGACCGGCTCGAGCGCGAGGGTCGGCTGGTCGACGACGACGGCCGCGATTCCAACGTCGACTTCCTGTTGCCCTATGACGAGGTCGTCGCATCCTGGAAGCACGCCATGGGCGTCGCCTACGAGCCCGAGAAGGTCTACGCGCGCTTCCAGTATCAATGCGACCACGTCTATGTGCACCGCCTCAAGACGCCGGTGCCGGACGAGATGAGGACCTGGCGCAACATCCGGCGTGGACTCGTCATGCTGCGCAACATCTTCTGGAAGGTCGGTGTGCTCGGCGACTACAAGCGCGTGTTCTGGAAGTTCGCGCTCGGGCGCATCAAGCGCGGCGATCTCGAAGGCCTGATCGGCTGCACCCTGATCGCGCACCATCTCATCACCTTTGCGCGCGCGGCCTCCAGCGGCAGGCAGAACGCCTCGAACTACTCGATCCGGCTGCGCGAGGCCGCCGTTCCCGCCGAATGAGTGACAAGTCCGTTCCGGCTCGCCCGACCCTCGACCTGCGGTCGTT
>NZ_JALBGZ010000071.1:0-14889 GCF_023006515.1 Bradyrhizobium sp. PRIMUS42 | reverse complement strand
AGATCGTCGGCGCGCTGACCGCCATCCTGCACGACGCAGTCAGCGTCGTCGGCCACGGTCGCACGCTGTTTGGCGGCGAGGAGGGCGGCTCGTCGTCGTTCCTGACACGCATCAAGCAGACGCTGGCGCACGCGTCGACCCTGATCGGCACCTGCGAGAGTGCGGGCCAGGCGGTCGACGAGGCGCTCGCGATCGTCGAGGACACGCTGGCAAAATTTCGCCAGGCAATCGCCGGGCTTGCCGAGGCGACGGTCGATATCACGCTGATCGGAATGAATGCCGGCCTCAAGGCAAGCCATCTCGGCAGCCGCGGCAGCGCCTTCGTCGTCATCGCCAACGAGCTCAAGGCGACTGCCGACCAGGTCTCAGCGGGGGCCGGGCGCCTGAGGCCCGTGCTCGACGGTATCGAGCGCTCGGCCGGCGAGCTGAAGCAGCTTCGCGTGCAGGGTGATCCCACGCAGCTTACCAAGCTCGAGCCGCAGATCCTTCTGGCGCTGCGCGAGGTCGAGGCCGGCAATGAACGGCTCGGCAAGTTGATGAGCCGGCTCGTGGACGAAGGCGCGGAATTCGAGCGGCTGATGAATTCGGCCCAGGGCCTGATGACCAAGCTCGGCGAAAGCTCCGCGGCCTTGCCTGCGGTCGCGATGCGGCTCGAGACTGCGGGCGCGCAGCGGCTACAGGTGGAAGTGCAGGATCAGGCGATACTCGACGATCTCTTCGCGCGCTACACGATGGAGCGTGAGCGGGATGTTCATCGTGAATTCCTGCAAGCACTCGGGCTGGTGTCGATCGCCGGCACGCGCCGCGTCGACGCGGTCGAGACCGCAGATGACGGCATAGAATTGTTCTGACGGTGCCGCCGATGTCGCCTCGTGCCGCGACGGCAATTTGACGGGTTGGCTTTGCAGGGCGTTAACCGTGGCGGAATGCTCGCCGCATCGGTCATTGCCGCGCCCCAGAGTTGGTTGCAAATACCAGTGAATTTTACGGCGGATGTTTCCATCATGAGAGACGGCAAATACGCGGCCTGGTTCAGGACCCCGCGCGCCGAGGGCACGGGCGTCGTGCATCTGGCGGAAGGACGGATCTCCGGCAGCGACAGCTTCTTCACCTATGGCGGCTCCTATCGGTTCGATGACGAGCAGCGCTTCACGGCCGTCCTGACCACGCGGCGGTATGCCGACGGTCCGCCGACGGTGTTCGGGCTTGACGAGGTCCAGGTCAATCTTTCGGGCGTGTGCAACGGTGCGATGGCGACCTGCTCCGGAACGGCGAGGGAAGCGCCCGACGTGATGTTCGAGGTGACGCTGATCTACAGCCAGGAAGACGCGCCGGCTGTGGAAGCGCGAGGCGCCGTCGTGAAGCTCAATGACAAATTGCCCAAGGGCCTCGACAGCCGTTCGCGGCCGCGCCATTTCCCTCCATCTTCGAGGCCTCCCGCATCTTAGTCTTGCATTGACGCTGTCGCAGTGAAAACGGGCTGCGGCCGCGGCGCGGCAACGGTGCATTCAGACGCGGAAAGCTAGGATGAGGGCGCTGTAAAATACGGACGAGAACATGCCTCAGATATGGATGACCTACGACGAACTGGCGACCCTCAGCGGCTGCACGCCGGCAGAAGCCAGATTGCGGGCGCTGCATTTGTCGCTTGACCGCCGCAAGAGTCGCGACGGCGCGACGCGCGTCAAGCTCGACCTGGCGCTGACCGCCAAGTTCTTCGCATCAATCCGCGAAGCGGATTTCGATCTCGACGGCGCCATCGAGGCGCTGCAGAGCACGCATAGGCAAATGGCCGAACTCCTGGCACCGACCGGGTTCCGCGAGCGTGGCGCAGCTTAGCCCGTTTCGCCTCACACCCTCGGGCTGGCCGCTCCAGGCGCCGCCCGTGGGATCCCCCGATAGCTTTTCGCGAATCCGGCATAGACTTGTCTTCCGGAATTAAAGCCGGAGGCCGGGGTTTCACCCGCAACGGGTCCTGAAGACCCGTAGGAGAATGCCATGAGGAAAGCCAAATATCGGGTCGGCGTGACGATGTTGGGAGCGGCGATGCTCGGCGGGCTGCTGATCGTCACAGCGGTGTCGGCACGTGCGGAGGTCGTCAAGCTGCAGGCCGACCTCAAGGGCAGCAACGAAGTGCCTCCGAACAGCTCCTCCGGTTCAGGCAAGGCCGAGGCTGCGTTCGATACCCAGACCAAAGTCCTGACCTATACGGTCACGTATGCCGGGCTGACTGGTCCGGCGATGGGGGCTCATTTTCATGGTCCCGGTGAAGCGGGCAAGAACGCCGGCATCGCTTTGCCGTTCAAGACGGTTCAAAGCCCAATCCAGGGCAGCGCCACGCTCACCGACGCTCAGGCGGCGGATCTGCTGGCCGGGAAGTGGTACGCGAACATACATACCGCCGCGAACCCAGGCGGCGAACTGCGCGGGCAGATGATGAAGTAAGGGGCCATGTCCCGTGGGCGCTGGAAGATTTTCAGCGCCGTGAGCTTCAGGTTGGGGGCCGGGGCAGGAAGGCCAGGATCGTCTGGGCGAGGATGACACCGACGGTGCCTCCCGCAGCCTTTTGCAGCACGTCGAGGAAGCCCGGGTCACGATCGGGAGTCAGCGTTTGCAGGACTTCCAGCCCCATTGCGACTGCCACGACAAGCGAGCAGGCCAAAGCGAGCCGGCCGGGCAACAGAAAGGCCAGCAGGAAGCCCAACAGGCCGTAGGCGCTGAAGCGCTCGATCACCACGATCCAGTAGGCCTCGTGATGCCCCATGAGCGCCGGCCTTCCCGCCAGCCTTGCCAAGGTGGCATAGGCGATGAGGGCGAGGCAGATTCCTGCGGCTGCGATGAGGTGATTTCGACGCATGGCCCACCATAGCCACTTGGGTGCCATTCCGCTTCGAAAGACGAGAATATCGTTAAAACGCCTGGTCGTTCTCCCTTGGCGCGGACTGTCCAAAACCTGGCCGCGATCGGGGCCCGGGAGGCGCTGCGTCAGCGGCAAAGGGATGCCGTCCGGCGGAGATGGTCAGGCTACCAGGACATCGCCGGCCGGCGCCGGGCATGCGGAGCGGCGGCGTGAATCGAGGAGCTCGCTGAATTTCGCAAACGGGAGCGGTGCGGCGACGAGATAACCCTGTCCTTCCTCGACGCCGGACGCGACCAAGGCACGGCGCTGCTCGTCAGTCTCGATTCCTTCCGCGACGACCGTCATTCGGAAGTCCTTGGCGAGCGCGACCAACATCTCTACGATCGTTGTGGTCGATGCATCCACGGTGATGGTGTCGACGAAGAACTTGTCGATCTTGATCGTGTTGGCGCCGAGCCCTTTCAGCCGCGACAGCCCGCTATGGCCAACGCCGACGTCGTCGATGGCGACGCGGAAGCCATGGTCACGCAGCTCGGCCACGATTGCTGCGGCGCGCGCGAGATCGTCGAGCTCGTCGCGCTCGGTGACCTCGACCACGACCTGGCGTGCGGAGACTCTGGCTGTCAGAACCGTGCGACGCAGCGTTTCAATGAAGCCGGCACTCAGCAGGTGCTTGGGCACGACGTTCAGCGACATCTTGAAGGTCTTGTCCGCCCTCAGGACGGGACGCAGGTCGGAGAGCGCCGATCTCAGGATCTGCCAGGTCATCACCTGGATGCGACCGCTGGATTCGGCCAGCGGAATGAAGTTCATCGGCGGCACCACCGAGCCGTCCCGACGAACCCAGCGCGCCAGAATCTCGCAGCCCGTGATCTTGCCTGTCCTGAGGTCGATGGGTTGGTAGTACGGCTTGAATTCGCCGGCCGCGAGCCCGCGATCGAGATCGGCGACCGGCCCTTCCATCCGCCGGCTGCGTGCCAGCAGGATGCCGAAGAGAACCCCAAGTCCAAGGGACACTGCGAGCGCCGGCCAATAAGCCTCGCTGTTCCAGTTCGAAAGGACCGCCTGTTCGAGCCGGATCGTGGCATGAAGCGGGAAGCGCGTGGAATGCCTGTCGAAGCTGATCGGCCCAAGCAGGGGCCTGTCGGCATCGAGCCGGAAATCGCCGAGCTTCTCGCCATTGCTCAAGGCGAGGATGACCTCGCTGTGCGCGCGCAGCTCGGCGGGCATGAGATCGAACAGATTGGCATTGATGCCGACGATCGCGACCAGCGCGGAGCTGCGACTGACGTCCTTGAGCACGCCCAATGCGTCGCCGCCGAATTGCTCCACGCGGAACAGCGAGAGCTCCTTGTCGTGCGAGGACAGCATGTCGTGGCGACCTGCCCATCCCTTGTCGAACTCGAGCGTCTCGGAATAGGCCGAGCAGATCACCGATCCGTCCGGATTAACGAGACGGACGTCCTTGATGGCCGAGCGCTGGTAGACGTGGAGCCGGATGGCTTGAAGCGCCGCCGGTGCGCAGCTGGCAAGATCACGCTTGGCGAGATCGTCCAGGCTGGCCGCGGCAAAATCGACCGCAAGTTCGGAGCGGCGCAGAACGACCTCGGTCAGCTCGCTGAGCTGGTGCGCCTGCTGGTGGCGAATGACGGCCTCTGCCGTCAAATGGCCCGCCAGGGCGAACGCCATCGTGCTCGCAAGCACGAGCGCCACAAACGGAAGGTTCGGTCGCTGGTGTCTCATCCGGTCCGGGCGGAATTCAGGAGAGGCGTGGTAACTGATCTTGGGAACTGATCTTGGGAATTGATCCTAGCCAGCGGGGGCTAAGATAGGGTTTAACGGGCGGACCGGTCCGGAAGGGCTACCGAGTGGTTGCCTGACTGATGGTCGCGCGGCCCGAGCATGGAAAGTTGAGCAGTATGATCAGGACGTTAAGCCTCCTCCTCCTGTCGTTCGTCGTCGGAAACTCCGCGGCCTGGGCGCAGGGAACCAAAGACCAGCCATCGGGCACTCAGCCCACCTCCCGCAGCGGCACGGCGACGAATTCCGGCTCGGACAGCATGGGTGGAGCCTTCAAGGGAACGGGGACACCCAAT
The DNA here is from genome assembly GCF_023006515.1 of Bradyrhizobium sp. PRIMUS42. NCBI lineage: Bacteria > Pseudomonadati > Pseudomonadota > Alphaproteobacteria > Hyphomicrobiales > Nitrobacteraceae > Bradyrhizobium > Bradyrhizobium sp. PRIMUS42. Next base: position 9,933 of record NZ_JALBGZ010000071.1, on the reverse strand, counting down.
TACGGAACCAGCCCCGGGATGGGCTCCCAGAAGAAGACGCGTAACTAAAGCCTGATCTGGAAAAGGCGCGGCGGTTTTCCGAAAAGACCACGCTTAAACAAGAACCTGACGCGCGATGACGGTTCATCTTAATCGCATCGCGCTTTAGCTGAGCGAGCGGACGGTCCGCTGGACGCATCGATCGATGCTCACCGACCGAGGCGATGGCGGAGGGGAATTGCCTCTGCAGAAGAACGGCTGGGCCTATGGATGCGGGGCGCGGCGGGTTGGTGGGTGGCCCGCAGCCGAAGCACCACAAAAGCGATGTTGATCGCCAGCCAAACCAACATTGCGGAAATCACAAAATGGACCACGGCCAGACCCTCGCGGCGGAATCTGGATCAACATCTCGTGGTTGCTTTGGTTCCGTCCTGCAAGACGAAAAGCTGCAGGGGGTTCGGAGAGAAGTGTTGCCGCCATGGCGGACAAAGAAAGCTGTCGTCCGCGACGAGCTCTTTCCAGGACTAACTCTTCTTGCCGGTCTTCGACTTCAGCGAAAGGCCAAGCCGCAAGGCCATGCGCTTGATCGCATCAGGCGAGCGTCCGAGAACTTTCGCCGCCTCTTCCAGTGAAGCCGAAGACTTGGCCAACTCCATGAGCCGGCGGTCTTCCTTAAACGACCAGGGCTTGCGCGCCATAACCGAAATGATCCTCTCGTCGACACAACGACAAAGCCGCCAAGCGACCCATGTTCGCTCGACGGCTTCGCTTGGGTGGGGCCAGGCTTGGGGAGCCCGGTGCGAAGATGGATATGCGATCGGTTAGACTTCGCAACAAACAACGCGGATTAAGCTAACTGCTCAACCTTACCGCGATGAAATCGCCGCGCTCCGCTCCGTATAACCACGGTGTTTTCGCGCGAGCGTGATGAGATGAGGCCTGATCGCTGCAACGACGGAGGTGCACTTCCTCTCCCGCAAGCGGGAGAGGTGAACGGCCCGCGGCAATCAGGCCCGCCATGAGCAGCCGCGCCGGTCACGGTTGGGAGCGCCAAATGAACGAGGGTTCATGGTGTCGGCTCGTCGAGTTCTGGTAAAGAGAACGAGCGCCTCTTTCCGCGCCTTGTGCCCTCGCGCGCCGACCAATCTTCAAGCACCACGTTGCACAAACTTCATCTTCGTCTGACAAAAGTTTCAGCGGTACCGATCTTGAAGTCGACACAACGAAAAGATGAAATGAGCGCGGGAGGAACGTTCCGGCAAACGTGGGAACATTCCGGATGTTAGCTTTTTTGGTTTTGATTTCGATTTTCGCAGCGGGCTTTTGCTGCGGCTATGGTGTAAGGGCGTGGCGTTCGCGGAAGCGATCGGCGCGATATCGTCTTTACGCACCCTATACCCCCGCCGCGATGGAGCCCGGCCGAACCCAGCGGCCGTCGTCATCGTAGAACGCGTGCGGCCCAACTCAATCATAGGGGCGAAATCGAAATAACCATGTGTGGTTAGGTTAACTCGTCGCCGTCCTTGAGCGCTTTGGAAAGCCAGCCTAAGATCGATCAATTCATGATGAGCGTTTGGCCGCCTCGGTTTTATGGGGCGCGCAGATAGGCATAGATGACGTATCTCATTGCGTTGCTGGGCGCGACGACCTGCGCCTTCATTTTGATCGCGTTTGTTTGCACCTATGGCCGGCATCTGAAGGACCTTCCAGGTCCGTGGATCATGAACGAGGGTCATCCAAATGATTGATCAACGCCACAACGCGCCCCGCAGGTACTTCGTTGATGCGCGAGGGCATCGTGTTCTGATCGGCCTGTCGCTGGGGGAGACGGCGGAATTCGAAGCGCTGGATGTCGCGGTGGCGCAGACGCTGCAAATCGTAGCCGAAACCGGCATGGGCAAGGGAGCCGCCGCGGTTGACGACGTTCGATGGCTTGAGCTCTATTCCAAGCACGAAGGAGCTTGGCGGGTGTGGATCGCACGAAGCCAGGCGGAGCGGACGCAGGATTCAGGCTTTGTTAACTATGTGTGACCGATGGTAGCGGCTTAGATCTCGAAAATGGGGATGGCCCACATGTTTCAGCTATTCCTGAGAGCGCGCGCACACAATCTGCTCGGCTCCCGCCGAGAGGACAAGGGCTTCAAAGCCCGCTCCGTCGAGCGTGATGCGGAGACCGACCGCGCGAGGATCGGCGCCGTCCTCGCGGCAATCGAAACGGCATTGCAGGAGGCGGAGAGGGAGCAGGCCGGCCTCAACCGGCGTGTTGACGATGCCCTCGCGCGTGCGTCCGTCACCTTCGGAAACGGCACCGATGAATATCTCGAGCGGGAGCCGCTCGACAATCATCATCAGGATCTTTTTGCAGCCGACATCTCCAATGGCCAGCGCCGGCTCAAGGAATTGGCAAGCAGCATTGCTCACTTGAAGTTCGTCAAGACCGCAATGCTGACCCGCTTTCCTGATTTCAAGCCGCCGCAGCTCAACAGCTAGAGCGGATTGGCTTTAGGTAGAATCGATTGCCGCGGGTTGTTCACCTCTGAGGTCGGCGCGAAGCGCCGGGCGAGGGCTCTCTCGTCTTGGGGATTATCCCATTGAGGAGACACCCTCTCCCCAACCTCCCGCAAGCGGGAGAGGGAGTGCACCTCTGTCGTTGCCGCGATCTAGCTTCATGCGATAGCCCTGCGGCACGCGGGGTAGACCGCGTGGCAATTCCGCGCCGCTTTGCCGTTTGGTGCTTCGATCCTTTTTGCTATGGTTCCGGCAACCATTCACGAATTGAAGGAGCGAAGAGGTGCCGGTCAAAAATTTGCGGACATTGGTTGGATTGGCGGCTGCTTTGACACTGGCTGTGCCGGCAACGGCTTCAGCCATCACGGCCGAAGTGGCGCGCGCATGTGACGCGGCGGTGGCGAAGGCCTTTCCACCCCGGCAAATCGGCAACCCGGCGGCCGGTAGCGCCAAGGGAACGGCCAAGGATCAGCGCGAACTCTTCAAAAAATGCGTCGCGAACAACGGCAAGGTCGACGACGCGCCGGCGGAGGCGAAGGACAGCAAGCCCGCCAAATAGGAAATCGGGGCTCGGCTAGCGTCGGGGCGGCGGACAGGGCGAGTAGAACGCGCCGTTCGCCGCGTTGATGCGTTCGACGCATTGATTGGGATCGGTGATCGTTCCGGCCACCGTGAAGTCGTAGCCCATGCCCTTGACCACCACGATGTAACGACCAGGAGCGAGCGTAAAGCCGTCCTGCTCTGGTTGAAGCAATAGCATCCTCGACTGATCGTCGATCGGGCCTACCTTGTAGGGGTAGGACATGCTGCGGATGACCCAGGAATCGCCGGCGCTGACCATGGCCGCTTTCCCGCTGGCATCGACGCCCATCGCGCGGGAGACTTTCGCAATCACCCGAACTTCGGTCCCGCTTGCATCGACACCCCCGTCGGGCCTGAACACGATGAATTTGACGTCGCCGTCCGCCAACGTAGTCGCGCTCGGCGTGCTGATGGCTGCCGAGATCGCGACGCGGCGGTCCGGAATCTTGCCCGGCACCGACTTGAGCTCATGGAGCTGGCCCTCGCTCAGGGCATAGACTCCAAACGTCGTCGGCAGGGGCATCGAGGGTTGTGCAGGTTGCGCCGGCTCTTTCTGGCTATCCGGCGTCCGTTCAGCAGTCTCGCTTACCGCGGGAGGCGGGCTGGCGGTCGGCTGAGTTTCCGGGCTGTTCGGTGCTCGCTCGGGCGGCCGCGCCGTCTGCGTCAATGCGGTCAGTTGTGTCTTCAGTTTAGGCCAATAGACAGCCACGGTCGCTGCCCCGCCAATGAGCAGAAGGATGGCGGTCAATCGAACCACAGATTTGAAGACGCCCCTCAGTTTGGGGCGGTCGAGCGAAGCTGGCGGCGCGGCCGGACGGCGCTGCGCTCCCGTGTCCTTCGGAGTGGGCGCCGCAGCCGAAACCGGTGATGGCATCGGAACGGGTGGGGGAGTGGCAGCTGTTGGGGGGACCGGAGCGGCGCTTGCCGCGATAAGCTTTTGCGGTTCCGACGCGGCGCTGCGCTCGAAGGAACGCTCGACCTCCTTGATGGCACGTTCGAGAACTTGCTGAAGCTCGCGAGATTCCCGCGCATCGGCGTGCGTGAACTGCTCCAGAAGCTTGACGCGCGCGAGCTCATAAACGATCTCCCGCATCTGCCGGGGATCGTCGGATACGGCGCGGATTCGGCTCGACAGGAGACGGATAAACCCGGCTTTGATTTGTTGCGTCGAGGGAGCGTTTGCCGCAGTTTCACCGGAGTCGGTCATCAAGGCCGATCAAGTAGCTCGAATGAGGCTATTTCGCTAGGTTTTTTCACCCTGTATCCTTCGGTTGCTGTGGCTCGCTCCGATGGATCCGGCCTGCAAAGGTCCTGCGCGATCGTCTCGAAGAGCTTGCTTTTGGGCGGAAACCTGTGACATTTCGCCAAGCTCCTCATTCCGGTGTTTGACCATGCGCGGCGTTTTGACAGCAATCACATTCTTGGCCTTCCTGGTTCAGCCGGCGTCTGCACAAGGAATCAAGGACCAGGCCAACACCACCAGCTCCAGCATCATCACGACGCCTGCGAAGAAGGCGCAGACCAATCAGACGGCCTCGCGGCCGACCGCCGTTAGGAACCTCTCGGGCAGGCTGCCCGCTGGGAAGTCAGCGCAAGGCGTCTGGCGCGATGGCAAGCTGGTCGCCGTTCCCCGCTGAGGCTGCGACCCAACTAACCGTGAAGGAACGGTGATCGCCTCCCTGACGTTCTTGCTCGGGAGATAATTCATGAAACGACCAGTCCTAATCGCAATTGCGTTGCTTGTGCCTGCCGCCGCCTGGGGCCAGGGCGTCAACGATCCGTCGACACCCAACCGCAACGTGATCATTGTCAATCCGTCGCAGCCGTCGGGCAGCACGGCCACGCCGAATTACCCGAGCCGGATCCAGGCGCCACTGACCCGCGGGGGGCGAGCTATACCCTATTACGGAAACAGAACCCGGGGCAGTGCCTCAAGTAGGCGGTAGGTGTGCCGCCGGCTGGCCTAAGAGAACATCGCCAACCATCAGCCATTCGGCCGCCGTGCTCGATTTTCGGTAAATAACGGAACGCTCCTGTCCCCTAAGAGAGCGGCGTCTTGGCGAGCTATTGAGGATTGATCTCGACCTCCAGGGTCGATGTCCCTGCACCGTGAAGGTTTTTACCCGAGATCAGAAGGGTGAATTTATCGGGGCCTTGCTTGTCGGCTGCTGCCAGATAGCGGAAGCCGGACCCGACCACGGTCAATTGTCCCCTTGATGGTCCCCTCACGACCGATACCTTGAAGATCTGCATGTACGACCAACGCAAGCCCTGGATGCAGTCGGATCCAGGCTGGATGGTCAGCGTCCACGTCACTGTGTCCCCCGACAGTTCGAACGGCGTCCGTTCCTTGATGCAGAGCGGACTGGCGTGAGCCGCCATGACTAGCGCAGCGGAAGCTGTGATGCAGGCAGCTAGCAGCAACAAGGGTTTTTGAGGCATGCGACGGCAGCTCCACGCGCAATTCCCGAAGAGAATATCAGCGAGCGAACGAGGTCTTCGACTCCTCGGGCTCGCCAGGTGCTCGTCAACTTCGTGCCAGACGAGGTTGCAACTAAAGCGCAAAGCTTGCCTGCGAATTCGCTTTCTTGCAATTGGCAAAGGTATAGATTGATGAGCCGGGCATAAGGGGTTTCCGGCCAATGGTCGTCCTTATGCTTTGTCTTTGGAGTTATCAGCGTGCGAACCGCTCGACGTGACCATTCGCTAGATGACGGAAGGCGGTTTGGGACGCTGTCTCGAGCTGTCGTTTCCGTTGCCGCTGCCCTCGGCCTTGGTCTCCCCTGTCCTTGCTTCTGTCTTGCTCAGGCCGAACCGGAGCCCTCGCTCAGCGACTATCTTCCACCAAGCGAGCCAGAAGTAACGCGCGACGAATGGCGGCAGCGGATCGAGGACGCACGGCGACGCGCCAAGGAGGTTTCGCGCGAGCGGCGGGAGCATCCAGAGTTCTACAAGCCGATTCCGGAAGATCCGGACGTTGTCGCGACCGAACGTCTGCTCCGCGACGATAGCCTGCAACGAGGCGACATCGTCACGACCAAGAAGGGCATGTTCGTCTACCAGGGCCGATCCGACCAACCGCGCCGCGATCAGGACTTTGTGCCGGTCAATCCGAAATCGGCGCGCTGAGGTTCAGTACCGCCGCAAGATCTCGTTGAATTTGGGATCGGCCACTTTCGTGGTATCGAGCAGCAGCGACTTGCCTTGCGGAGTTGCCTGCACGTAGGCCGCGATCAGCAGCGGCTCGTAACGAGAGCGATTGGCAAGCGCCGACCGGATGTCGGATTGCGCCAGCAGCTTGATCTCCTCATCCGTTGCGGCTGCGCTCGAGGTCACGGTCCGGACGCGAGCGAAGGCAACGTCGATCGGCACCGATCCGGTCAAGTAGGACATCTTCACCGCAGGCGTTGCCGTTTCGCCGGACTGGACCTGCAGCGTGCCGAGCGTGAGCCAGAGCGCGGGCCTGATCGGCGATACTTTCAAGGCTGCGACGAGGGCGGCTTGGGCGGCCTTGTTCTCGCTGGCCCTTTCGCCCGCTTCGGCTGAAGGACGGTGAAGAACGTCAGCGGCCATTGCCGCCGCGTAATTCGCGAGCAGATCCCCCTCCAACGACAACGATGCCAAAACACCGCCGGCCAGCTTGGCCTTGTCGGGTGGAATCTCGCCAGAGAACAAATCGCTCGCGCGGAAGTTCGGTCGTATGAGATCGCCGTAGAATTCCATGCCAGCATGAAGCGCCAGCACGATCGCGGTGGAGATGCCGATGACGCGAAGCAGGATCATGCGGTTCATGTTGAAATCGGCGAGGCCTGTGAGGGCGGAGCGAACGCGGGATTGAAAGGAAAGTGGGGACCTTAAATGGCCATCAGACTATCGCCTTGGATCGTCAACAGCGTCAAGTTGCCGGTCGCATAGGCGCCGGTGTCGATGTTGATGCGGTTCGGGCGAATATCGGGCACGCTGACGGGCGTATGACCGTGGACGATATATTTCCCGAAGCGCTCCTCGGAGGCGAGGAATTCCTCGCGGATCCAGAGCAGGTCCTCATCCTTCTGGCGCTCGAGCGCGACACCAGGCTTGACGCCGGCATGGACGAAGAAGAAGTCGCCGCAGGTAAAGGACGAGGGCAATTGCTTGAGGAAGGCGAGGTGCTCGGGCGGCAGCGCGCGCTTCAGTCCTTCGATCAGCTCGACCTGTTGCTCCGCCGAAGGATTCATGGTCGGCGTGACGCCGTAGGAGACCAGCGTCAGCAGGCCGCCATAGTGGCGCCACTCCTGCAGGCGGGCGGGGTCCTTGAGGACCTCGAGCAGGAAGACCTCGTGGTTGCCTTTGAGGCAAACCGTCTCATGCGATTTCGAGCGTTCGATCAACAGATCAAGCACGGCACGTGAGTCCGGGCCGCGGTCGACATAGTCGCCGAGAAAGACCTGGATGGCCCGCCCGGGAGCGGAGCGGGCCAGATCGGCGTCGATCACGGTTAACAGCGATTGAAGCAGATCGGCGCGGCCGTGCACGTCGCCGATGGCATAGACGCGAACGCCGTCGGGAAGCCGCGGCTTGGTCTTCTTTCGAAAGCGTCTGGAAAGGCCCATCAGGTCGGTCGAATCGCTTCTAGCGTCACGCGCGGAACGTCGTGACCGCTCTTAGCAGAACAAGTCACACATCGGTATTCTTAATTGTTTCCGACCGATGAGCCCGCATTTTGATTAAAGGATCGCGCGGCCTTTGAGCCGTATTTCAAGACGTCTCGCGTAGCGTCTCCTCAACAAGAACGGGGAGCGCGACATGCGCAAAGTTGTAAAGTTCCTGGCGGCCGTGGCCGCCATCGTCGTTGCTGCGGGGGTGCAGCAGCGCGCTGAAGCCGCTTTCGTCGGTGCGCCCTTGGGGCTGCGCGGTGCCATCCAGTACATCAAGTTCGACCAGCCGACGCTGGCGCCGATGGCGTTCACGCTGTTCTGCCTGAAGTACAAGGACGAGTGCAAGCCGCGGCCGCAGCACATCGTGTTCAGGGGCGGTCGGCTGAAGCTCACGGCCGAGCGGCTGGCGCAAATGCAAGAGGTCAACCAGCGCGTCAATACCGCCATCCGTCCCGAGGCCAATCTGGAAGGGCTGCGCGGCGAGAAATGGCTGCTGCATCCGGCGAGCGGCGACTGCAACGATTACGCTGTGACAAAACGCCACGAGTTGATCGCCAACGGCTTTCCGGCGCGCTCGGTACTGCTCAGCGAGGTCGTGACCACCTGGGGCGAGCATCATCTCGTGGTCGTTGTCCGCACCTTCACCGGCGATCTCGTGCTGGACAATCTCTCCGGCCACATCCTGCCGTGGTCGAAGAAGCCCTATCGCTGGGTCCGCATTCAGTCGCCCAAGAACCCGAACTACTGGGCCTCGCTCGGCGACCGCGCGGTCTGATGGATCGGTGCACTATCGTGACGAGGATTGGCTGACGCTCTGCGACAGCCCCAATCCCACGATCACGGAAAGACACAGGATTGCTGCCGGCCGCAGCAGCCCGGGACCTGCGAAGCTCTGAACCAACGCAAAGAGAACGCAGGCTGCGGCCGCCGCGGGGAAGAATGAGTCGCGTCCGCGCTGCAGAGCGCCGAAGAACAGGCGCAGCAGAGCGATCAGGCTCACCGCTATCATGGCAGCCAGGCCGATCCATCCCATCTCTGCAAAGATGGCCGTCGCCGTGGAGGGCGCCGTCAAAATAGCTCCAGCATCGCTGTGATAGATCCTGCCCACCGCGCCAAAGGTCCCGGCGCCGGCGCCGAACCAGCGTGTGTCGGCCAACATCCGCTCGAGGGCGGCCTTCGTTTCGGTCCCCATCTCCGGGACCAGCCGCAGGAGGACCGGTCCGGAGCTCTTCTCAAAGAGAAAGGTCAAGACGATCCCTGCGCCGATCAGAGCTGCCAGCGAGAGCGCGCCCACTGCCAATGGTGAAAGGTCGAGCCTGCGAATGACGAGGATCAGCAGGATCAGCACGATGCCGAAGCTTGCTGCGATCGCGCTGTTCGTGCCTGAGAGGCCGAAGATCGCAAGCGCGCTGACCAGCGCGCCCACGAGGCCCAAAAGACCAAGCACGATCGAGCGAAGCAGCGAATGACGCGTTTCAGCCCGTTCGGCAGCGAGCTGCATGACCGCCAGGTTCAGGATGAGGCCGAAGCCGGCCAGGGTTGTTGCCAGCTCGGAAGTTGCGGCAGCCTCGGCAAGGGCTGGCGACAGCCGATGCAGATCCAAGGTCAAGGCGGAAACTGCAGTGACACCACCGAGGACGAAGAGGACCAGCTCGGCGCGGCCGCGGTCGCGGACCACCAGGATGGTGACGCCGAGCAACGCGATCGCCGCAAGCGCCTGGAACAGCGCATTCAGCGTCAGGCCAACATCGGCAGAGATCGGTCCCATGGGGAGGCCGCCCAGGGCATCACGGGTGCTCGGCCAGATCGGGTGCGCCCAGCTCAGCGGAAGCGGCGCAAGCTGGACCGCGATGCAAAGCGGAATGGCGATCAGAAACCATCGGCCCCAGGACAGTGCGCGCACATAGTGCTCGTAATCGGCTTTGCGCGCAGCCGAAGCGGCCGCGAGCAAGCTCAGCGCTGCGGCCATCATCCCGAGCTGCGCACCGACCTTGGCGCCGGCGATTTCGAGAGCGGAAGCTGAGACGATTGAAACGATGAGGGCAAAATAAGCGAGGGACAAACGGCGCGCTCGAACGGAATCCTGAAACGGTCAGGTCACCATACAAGCCGTCGATTGGTTTTCAAACAGAGGTCTGTCTCGGACCAACAGCCTGACCGTGAGCCGCGCGTAGGCGCGAGCTCGCCGCGGGGTTGATCGGCGCGATCAGCGCGTGGCCTTGATCGG
>NZ_JALBGZ010000719.1:0-3090 GCF_023006515.1 Bradyrhizobium sp. PRIMUS42 | reverse complement strand
CCCCCACGCGCGCATCGGCGGTCTTGCTGCGTCCGATATCTCCGTGCACGACGGCCAGCGCTGACGCGCGCGCCGTCGATGCCCGTACCGGCCGGCTATCCGAGCAAGCCCTTCAATCCCGCGTAGATCGAGCCGACAGCGGTCGCGGCGACGCCGGCCAGCGGCCCAATGGTCTGCATGAGGTCCTGGATCAAGCGGGCGCGGCGGCGCAGCTGTTCCTCGCCGACATGTTGTCCCAGCAGGCGCGCCACGCGGAAGGCGAACGCATTCGGCTTGCCGCCCTGGGTCAGCACGCGCGGCAGCACCTGGAAGATCACGACGCTCAAGATGTTTCCGGAGACGGAGGCGAGCAGGATGCTGGCGCCGTATTCGAATACTTCCCGCCATTCGATCCAGGCTTGCGGCAGGATCGGGACATGATCGTGAATCCCCGTGACCGTCAGCATCGACAGGACGCTGACAGCCGCCGCCAAGAACGCCAGCACCAAGGCCGCCACGGCCGAAACCCGGTGCAGCGGGTAGGCCACGAATCCGAACAGCAGCGGTACGGCGATGGACGCAATCCGAAGCGGGATCGGAGACATGTTGAAAGTGATGGTCACGAGCACGTGCGCGATCACCAGAAGAAGGGACGGTATCGCGACGTAGAGAACCGCATGCGTCGTGAAATAGCGCAGCGGATTCTTGTACCGTTCGAGCCGGACGTTGACCCGGTCGAGATCACGCCTGAGCCTGTCCAGATCGGCGACGATCTCTTCGATCTCGAGCAAGGTCGGCCGCACCACGCGCAGGTCGCGCGAGCAGTGCTTGCACGCGATGGCTTCGTCCTTGATCGTCTCGGCGCAGAACGGACATTCCATCGTTAACGCGAATGCCTCCGCCTCATGAAGGCCTCGGCCTCGTCCCTGGCCCGTTTCAGCTCGTCGCGCAGCTCCTGGCGCTTGCGCAGGAGATCGTCACGCTCCGCAACCAGCGTCGCGGGAACGGCGATGTCGCGCCCGCAGGACGCGCAGACGAGCGCGCCCTCCCCGGTCCCCGCCCGGCAGTAGGGACACGTCACTTGGGTGCGACCTTCAGCGTGAAGATGGCCGTGCCCGAACGGCCATCACTGTCCCTGATATCGACACGCACCGCGTATTCGCCCGGCGGCAGCTCCGCATCCTGCATGTTGATGCCATCGGCCTTCACGAACGGCTTGACCCGCGAGGTCAAGTCGACATTCGGCGTCCGGAGGAAGATGATCTTGACCGATTCCGGATCGATCTTTGCCCCGCCATAGGACTGGAATTTCAATACCAGCGGTAGAGGTGAGCTCGCCGAGTCGACCGGCGAGACGAACTCGACCTTGGGGCCGCGCATGATGCCGCGCTGATCGACGGCAACCGCGCCTTTCGGCGGCGGCAGCTTGGCTTCCTCCTCCGTGATCAATGGCGTGGCACGCGATGGTCCCGAGAACAACAAACCTGCAGCCACGAGGCCCAGCAAAACATTCCGCTTCATTTTCCCTGCACCCCTTCCCCAGTTCGTCAACGCAAGCCGCCATCGCCGATAATGGTGTAAGGCGCCCAGAACAGCGGATGCGCATAGGCAAACTCGGTCTTGCCCTCGCTGCTGAGATAGCCCGGACCATCGACGAGGGCCATCGTCGCCTGGCGCAGCGCCTCGCTGCGCGACAGCTTGGGATCATCGGCCTGCCGCTTGAACAGATCCGTCACCAATTGCCGCGCCGACTGTGAATGCACCGACCAGTTCGTCACCAGCAGGGCGCGCGTGCCGGCGTAGAAGAACGCACGGCCGAGCCCGGAGGCCGCCTCGGCCCCTGCGCCTGCGCCTGCACCGGTATTGCAGGCCGACAGGACGACCCAGTCCGCGTCCAGCTTGAGACCGAGGATCTCCTCCATGGTCAAGAGCCCGTCGCCGCCCTCGCCCGTCACCACCGGCGACGACAAAGCGAGTGCCGGCTGCGTCAGTCCGTTCAGCTCGCCCGGGACCAGACCGTGGGTGGCAAAGGCGAGGATCTTGAAGCCGGAGAGGTTCATGGTCTTCACCGCGCTCTCCGTCGCGCTCTTGCCGAGGAACAACACCTTCGCGGGGTCCGCCTGCAACGCCAGCGCGATCGATTTCAACTCGTCGGCCGTGTCGGGAAGCCGGGGCAAGAGACCGAGCTCGGCGCTGTCGACGCCGTCGAGCTTCGGACTATTGCGCCGCTTCAGCGGCCCGCCGCGCGTGATGTTGCCGCTGGCGTCGGCGACCTGAATCTTCTGCCCGCCGCCTTCCGCCTCGGCCTGCTGGTCGCTGTTGAAATAGGGATCGCCGAAGGCGATGAGGTCGCCGCGGCCGGGCTTGCCGGCCGGCAATTGCCGCAATGTCCGCAATGCCGCCGCCGACGGCACCGTGGACACCGCATGGGTTCGCGCCAGCCACGGCACGTTCCGATAACCGATGAAGAGCGGATCCTCGTCCGCGGCCACCTCCGCTGGTGCCGTCGGCAACAAGGACAGCGGCAGCAGTCCCAGCGCGCCGTTGGTCACGACGATCAGCTTCTTGGCCGGCTTCCAGCCGCTCTCGACCGGCTTGAGCAGCAGCTCGTAGAGCTCATGGCCGAGCTTGAGGTCGAAGGGCGGAATGTCCGAGATCATCGCAGCCTGCGGCTCGAGCGCTTCGCGCAGCTTGCGGATCTTGCCCTCGATGTCGCCGATCTTGGCCTGGACGGCGGCGAACGCCACCGGCCCCGATTTCGGCACGGCCCAGACGAAGCTGCCGTTCTGGCCGAAATAGAACGACAGCATGGCCTCGTCGTCGCCGAGCGTCGCGCGGATCTCGGCGACGCTCGGCGGCTTGGGCGAGACAAGATCGGCGTAGATCGGAAACTTCTGCTTGATCTCCTGACGCGCCTTGTCGCGCTGGCCGCGCAAGGCCGCGATCGAGGCCTGAATCTGTGCAACGCCCTTCTCGTCGCGCTCCGCCGCGGGAAGCGCGAGCACGTTGTTGAGGGTGCCGAGCTGAGCGTTGACCTGCTTGGTCAGGTCCTGCTCCTTGCGCACGAGCTCGGCGAGCGCGGGATCCTTTGCCGCCGCGCGCGCACTCGAG